>CAYSSK010000007.1:0-61724 GCA_964433645.1 uncultured Desulfofustis sp. | reverse complement strand
TGGTGCCGAAGGCGAGATTCGAACTCGCACGACCGTTGGCCACTACCCCCTCAAGATAGCGTGTCTACCAATTCCACCACTTCGGCATCAATCTTCTGCTACTGGGCCGGCGTCTCCCCCTGTTGCTGCGGCTGCGCTGCCTGCGGCTCGGCATCGGTCGGTGCCGCTTCCGAGCCTTCGGGGACGACCAGCTGTGTTTCCTGCTCGGCGGTGGTCTCGATGGCCGGTTTCTCCTGGACCGCCTCGCTCATCACCGAACCGGTGCTGTTCTGCGAGGAAATGTAGGCCAGGGCCACCGAGGTAACCATGAAGATGACCGCCGACAGGGTGGTTATCTTGTTGAGCAACGGCAGCGGACCTTCGGTACCGAACAGCGACTGGCTCGAACCGCCGAAGGTGGCACCGATGTCAGCGCCTTTGCCCTGTTGCAGCAGCACGATGCCGATCAAGAACAGGCAGACGACGACATGGACGATAATCAGCAGGGTTTCCATCTGGTTAACTACTCGTAAAATGAATAATCCGCCCGAACGTCTCGACGTCCAAGGCGGCTCCACCGACCAGCGCGCCGTCGATATCGGACTGCGCCATCAGTTCATCAATAGTGGTCGGTTTGACCGAGCCACCATACAATATTCTTGTTTGCGCGGCAATATCTTTTTCAAACAGATCGGCCAGCACGGAGCGAATGAAGGCGTGCGCTTCCTGGGCCTGATCGCTGGTGGCCGTCTTGCCGGTGCCGATCGCCCAGACCGGTTCATAGGCGATGACCACCCGGTCCATCCGATCCGCGGCAACGTCCGCCAGCCCTTTTCTGATCTGCTCTTCGAGGACGGCGAACGTCTGGGACTTCTCCCGCTGGTACAGCGTTTCCCCGATGCAGAGGATAGCCAGCAGACCGAAGTCCAGCGCTCCCCGCAGACGACGGTTGATCAGCTCATCTGTCTCCCCGAAAATCTGCCGCCGTTCGGAATGACCGACCAGGGTCGCCGTTGCTCCTGCATCATGCAGCATCACCGGGGAGATCTCCCCGGTGAAGGCGCCCTTGCCTTCCCAGCAGACATTCTGCCCGGCCAGGATGATCGGCGCATCCCCGATGGTGTGCGACACTTCGCTGAGCACCGTGAACGGCGGCGCCAGCAGTACCTCCCGATCGTTCAGGCCGCGACAGGCGGCAGCGACGCCGGCGGCCAGGTTACAGGCATCGACCAGCACACCGTTCATCTTCCAGTTTCCGGCTATCAGGGGTTTTCGCATCATCTCACTCTCCTCTGTTATCTTCACTCAGCACGGCGATTCCGGGAAGCTCCTTGCCCTCCATCATCTCCAGGAAGGCACCGCCGCCGGTCGACATATAACCGATGTCACCGGCCACCCCGGCCTTTTTGATCGCCGCACTGGAATCGCCGCCGCCGATGATCGACAGGGCCGGTGAGGCGGCGACGGCCCGGGCCAGAGCCATGGTGCCCCGAGCGAACGGGTCCATCTCGAAGGCTCCCATCGGTCCGTTCCAGATGACGGTTCCGGCGTCGGCGAGGGCTTCGAGAAAATAGGTGACGGTGGCCGGGCCGATATCGAGAGCCAGCCAGTTGTCCGGGATATCGAGACACGTGACGTTCTTTGCCGCCGCATCGGCGGCGAACCGCTCGGCCGCGACGACATCGACCGGCAGGTAGAGGTTGACGCCGGCCGCCTCGGCCTGATTCATGAAATCTCCGGCCGCATCGAGCAGCTCATCTTCGACCAGCGAGGCGCCGACCGCGATACCCCGGCTTTTAAGAAAGGTATTGGCCATCGCCCCGCCGATGATCATCTTGTCGACCCGTGGCAGGATATTTTCCAGGACACCGAGCTTCGACGATACCTTGGCGCCGCCGATAATAGCGATCAAAGGCCGGACAGGGTCGCCCATGGCCCGCCCAAAATACTCTACTTCCCGGCTCAGCAGAAACCCGGCCCCCTTCTCGGCGACCAGCCGGGCAACACCGACCACCGAGGCATGGGCCCGATGGGATACCGCGAAAGCATCGTTCACGTACACCTCGGCCAAGGCCGCCAGCTGCTCGCTGAAACCGGACTCGTTTTTCGTCTCCTGCTCGTGAAACCGAAGGTTCTCCAGCATCAGCACCGAACCGGGTTCCAGCTTTTCCACCAGGCCGGCGACCTCATCGCCGATACAGTCCGGGGCCATCGCAACCGGGCAGTCAAGCAACCGCTCAAGGTGAGCGCCAACCGGCGCCATACTCAGATCATCAACCCGTTTTCCTTTCGGTCGACCGCGATGGGAACAAACGATCACCCGGCCCTGCTGTTCTCGAATATATCGCAAGGTCGGCAGGGCCTCGCGCATGCGGCTATCGTCGGTGATCTCGCCGCCGTCCATCGGCACGTTGAAATCGACTCTGACAAGCACCCGTTTTTCCTGCAGTGTCAGCTCTCGAATGGTTTTCATGCGTATGCCTCCCCTGTCAAATAACTTTGCACATCAGCACTGCATCGTCCTCAGGATCACGATAATACCGAGGCCGGCGACCGACCAGCTGAAATCCGCAGTCGCCATAAAAGGCCACGGCACCGTCGTTGGCCGCCCGGACTTCCAGCAGCAGCGACGCCGCACCGCTGTCGCTCAGCCGGCGTTCCAACTCCGCCAGCAGCAGGCCGCCGATGCCCCGGCGGCGATGCGGCCCGGCCACGGTGATTTTCAGAACCTCGGCCTCCGCCTCGCAAAACCGACCGCAGCACCAGCCGATGACCGCTCCCCGCTCGATCGCCACCAGTCCCACCTGGTTGGTAACCATTAACTCCGCACCGATCTGCCGCGCCGACCACGAAGAGAGACTGTCCTGCTCGAGCAGCGCAATCGAGGCCAGATGTTCGACGGCCAGCGTGCTCAGCGCAACCCTGTCAGACAATCGAATCGGCCACCTTCTCGGTCAGATCACCGAGCATATTGGTGTAGCTGCCCAGTTCGTTATCGTACCAGCCGTAAATCACCGCCTGGGTAACCGGTACCTCGAGCGGAGCTTCTGTGCCGCTGGCGGCCCAGGCCTGGGCCTTGGCCAGGTTGACGAAGATGGAAGCGGTCCGGGTATGGGTTTCGGTGCCCTCGATGATCGCCGCCGCCCGCGGCACCCCGATAATGTCCGAGGAGACGTTCTGCTGCTCACTGTATTCCAGGTAGGGGGTACCGGCGGCGTACTCCCGGTAGAGACCGTTGATGAAATCGCGCTGGGTCGGCTTGCCCGGTTCATCCTGGATATTGATGACCAGGATGATCAGCGAACCGGTCGATGTTGGAATCCGCACCGATTCGGCGATGAAACCGATGGTTTTCATCTCCGGGATGACCAGGGAGAGTGTTTTGGCGGCGCCGGTGGTGGTCAAAATGATATTGTTCAGGATAGAGCGGTTTTTCCGCATATCAGCCGCACCGGCACCCGGCAACCGATCGAGCACCTGCTGGGTCCCGGTGGCCGCATGGACCGTCACCATCGAGGCGCTCATCAGGCTTTCCGCGCCGAGTTTCTCGATCAGCGGCTTGACCATATAGGACAGGCAGGTCGTCGTACAGGACGCCGCCGAAATGACGTTATGGCCGGCGGCCTGATAGTCGTCATCGTTGATACCCATGACCATGGTAATCGCGTCGCCGGGCATGTCGAGGCCCTTTGCCTTGATCTTGAACGGCGCCGACAGGATCACCTTGGCCGCCCCCGCTTGCAGATGTCCGCGCAACGCTCCTTTCGCCTCACCGGCGTCCGCGGTCGGGTCCTTGAACACACCGGTGGTGTCGACGACGATTTTGACTCCGTTTTCTCGCCAGGGAATGTCCTGCGGATTACGGTCCCGCCGCAATATCCGCACCGGCACGCCGTCGATGCGCATCTCACCGGTTTCCTCGTTGAGCTCCTCGATCACCCGGCCGGCCCGATGGCCATGGAGATAAGCCCCGAGCCGCCCGTAGGTGGAATCCCGTTCGATGGCCGCCGCCAGATCATCGAGGTTGCTGCCGACATCGCGGCCTATATTGACAACGATTTCCGAAAAATGTTTCCGGGAGACATGGGTCCATAGCGATAACTTTCCGATACGACCAAGACCATTTATTCCTAATTTCATGGGAACGCTCCTCCTTTACTGGTATAAAAAAGGACGGCATCATCCCCGGCCACTACCGTTTGTCGATCGGGTGTAACCGACGAGAACCACGGAGACGATGGCAAGAAAAGTGAAACCGAAAGGCCGCCGCTTCAGCCGTAAGCAAACAGGCGACGCATCTCATTAATAGCATCAGTGACGATAAAATTCCAGTCAGAATCATGCATTTCCCCAGCCCGCTGCGGCCGGCGACCCTGATTCGCCGCTATAAACGTTTTCTTGCCGATATCCGGCTTCCCGACAGCACAGAGCTCACCGTTCACTGCCCGAACTCCGGCTCGATGAAATCCTGCGCTGCTCCCGGCAGCCCGGTCCGCTATTCAACCTCGGACAACCCGGCACGAAAATACCCGCAGACGCTCGAGATGGTCCACGGCGGCAGCGCCTGGGTGGCCATCAACACCGCGCGCACCAACGGTATCGTCGCCGAAGGGCTGGAAAACGGTTTGATCGGAGAGCTGGCGCCGGTCGACTCGCTGGTCCGCGAGGTCAAGACCTCGCCGGATTGCCGCCTCGACTTGCTGGTGGAGAGCGGCGGCAGGCAGATTTTTGTCGAGGTGAAAAACTGCACCTATGTGGATCACGGCTGCGCCCTGTTTCCCGATGCGGTCACCGCCCGCGGCACCAAGCATCTGCTGGAGCTGGCACGACTGGTGCAGGAAGGCAGGCGCGGCGTTATTATCTGGCTGGTCCAGCGTCTGGATGCGGATCGCTTCGCCCCAGCGGCGTCGATCGATCCGCACTACGCGAAGACCCTGGCCGCCGTCAGTCGACAGGGCGTTGAGCTGCTTGCCTATCAAGCCGCCGTTACGCCCGAGTCGATCGAGATCGTCCGTTCCCTGCCGATCATCCTGAACAACGAACCATAGCGATACTACCACAATGGAAAACGAACAGATATCTCCCCGGGCCGTCATTCTGCTCAGCGGCGGGCTCGACTCGACCACGGTGTTGGCCATCGCCTCGACAAAAGGCTATGACTGCTATTGTCTGAGCTTTCGTTACGGCCAGAGACAGGCCGTCGAGCTGCAGCGCGCGGCCCGGATAGCAGGGCACTTCAAGGCCAAGCGCCACCTGATCTTGCAGCTCGATCTCGACCTGATCGGCGGCTCGGCGCTGACCGACGACATCGCCGTCCCCAAAGACCGCGACGTGGAAAGCGACACCGACATCCCGGTCACCTACGTGCCGGCCCGCAACACGATCATGCTTGCCCACGCGCTCGCCTGGGCGGAAGTGATCGGGGCGGCCGAGATCTTTCTCGGCGTCAATGCCGTCGATTACTCGGGCTATCCCGACTGCCGCCCGGAATTTCTCGAGGCCTTTACGACCATGGCCAATCTCGGCACCAAGGCGGGCAGCACCGGCACCGATCATTTCCGGATACGTGCTCCGCTGATAACCATGAGCAAGGCCGAGATCATCAGGACCGGATTGTCATTGGGGGTTGATTACGCAATGACGCATAGCTGCTATGATCCCGAGGCAGACGCCGCCTGCGGCAGATGTGACGCCTGCCGGCTGCGGCTGCGCGGCTTTGCCGAGGTCGGGATCCGTGACCCGGCGCCGTATCGAGAACCACGCTAGGATCAGATTGGTTTCAGCTCGGCATGGCTGATTCGGCCGCCGCAGATGGTCAACACCGCTTTGCCGGTCAGCTCCTGGCCCAGAAACGGACTGTTTCTGCTCTTGCTGACGATCGTCTCTTCGGCAAAAACAAAGCATTTCCGCGGGTCGATGACGGTGACGTCGGCAGGCCCGCCGATAGCCAATGAACCGCCGGGGACGCCGAGAATCCGGGCGGGATTGACCGAGAGCAGCTCGACCAGCCGGCCCGCCGACAGGGCTTCGTCCCGGACCAGGGACAGCACCAGCGGCAGCGCCGTTTCCAGGCCGATAATGCCGTTTGCCGCCAGGTCGAACTCGATATCCTTTTCCAGCACGGAGTGCGGGGCATGATCGGTGGCGATGGCATCAAAGGTCCCGTCGCCGAGCGCCTCGATGATAACCCGGCGATCCGGCTCACTGCGCAACGGCGGGTTCATTTTGGCGTTGGTGTTGTAACCGCGCACCGCCTCGTCGGTCAGCGAAAAATAGTGGGGCGCCGTTTCAGCGGTCACTCCGATGCCGCGATCCTTGGCGCGGCGGATCAGATCAACGCTGGCCGCGGTACTGATATGGGCCAGGTGCATTCTGGTACCGGTCAACTCCGCCAGAGCGATCTCGCGATAGACCATGATCGCCTCGGTGGCGGCGGGAATGCCGCGCAACCCGAGCCGGGTGGAGACAAAACCCTCGTGCATGGAGCCGTTACGGCTCAACGCGTCATCCTCCGGATGGGAAATAACCGGCAGATCATGACTGCCGGCATACTCCAGCGCCCGGCGCATCAACTGGCTGTTCATCACCGGCCGGCCGTCATCGGAAACGGCCACGATGCCGGCCTCTTTCATCTCCCCGTATTCGGCCAGTTCACCGCCCCTACTGCCGGTGCTGACGGCGCCGACCGGATAAACCCGGGCCGTCCCCTGTTCGGCGGCACGAAGGATAAAGGTGGTGACGGAACCGCAGTCGTTGACCGGCCTGGTATTGGGCATACAGGCCACGCCGGTGAACCCGCCGGTCGCCGCGGCCCGGGTGCCGGAAACAATGGTTTCCTTATATTCCTCGCCGGGTTCCCGAAGATGGACATGCATGTCGATCAAGCCCGGCACCACCCAACACCCGTCGGCATCGAAGCGTTGCGCCCCATCGGCCGGCACCGATCCGGGCGCGACGATCCGATCGCCGCTGAGCCACAGCTCACCGCTGTTATCGACTCCGCCAAGCGGGTCGATGATCCTGCCGTTTTGTATGATGATCACCGCCGACATCTCATCCCTCCACGTTGTCCGGGCTCTCTTTGGCGCCGCCGAGCACCAGGTAGAGCAACGCCATTCGTACCGCGACGCCGTTGGTCACCTGGTCGAGAATGACCGACCAGGGACCGTCGGCCACATCCGGGCTCATCTCCACCCCTCGATTGATAGGGCCGGGGTGCATGATCAGCACATCTTCGCGGGCATGCTTCAGCAGATCCCGGTTGATCCCGTAACGAATCGCGTATTCCCGCAGGGAGGGGATCAACGGATCCTGCTGCCGCTCCTTCTGGATGCGCAGGGCCATGACCACATCGGCATCGGTGACCGCTTCCTTGACCGTGGCGGCAACGTCCACACCGTCCGAGGCGATGCCGTATGGAATGAAGGTTGCCGGACCGGCCAGGCAGACCCGGGCCCCAAGGCGGGTAAAACCGATGATATCGGACCCGGCTACCCGGCTGTGCGAGATATCGCCGACCATGGCGATTTTCAGACCGTCGAGGCCTCCCTTGTGTTCCAGGATAGTCATGATATCGAGCAACCCCTGGCTCGGATGCTCATGGGTGCCGTCGCCGGCGTTGATCACCGGACAGTCGACATGGCGGGCCAGCAGGTGCGGGGCCCCGGAACTCGAATGCCGCAACACGATGATATCGGGTTTCATCGCCTCGATATTGCGCGCCGTATCGATGATTGTCTCGCCTTTGGCGGCGGAGCTGGTCGATGAGGCGATGTTGAAAGTGTCGGCACTCATCCGTTTGGCCGCAATTTCAAAGGAGAGGCGGGTCCTGGTGGACGGTTCGAGAAAAAGATTGACAACGGTTTTCCCCCGCAGGGTGGGGACCTTCTTGATCGAACGATTGGAGATTTCCTTGAAGGAGTGTGCCGTCGTGATGATATATTCGATATCTTCGCGCGACATCTGTTCGAGCCCGAAGATATGTTTGTGCCTGAACACATGAGTCTGTTGCCCGGTCATCATGTCCTCACTGCGTTATGGTTCCCGTGACCGCCGCTCCCACCGCCGGCGCCTCGGTTGATCGCTGCAGGCGATCGGGTCGCACCACACGCGGCAGGTGCAGCTGTTCCGCTGTAACGGGTGACTCGGGACCGGGAGCGACTCGTCAACGAATGATATCCCCGAGACGATCCCATCTGATCGAGGCAAAACGATCCACGGACAGGAGCGGCTCGTCGATGTCCCAGGACCAGTAGATGATCATTGCCTTGCCGAGGATATCCGCTTCGTCGACAAAGCCCCAGAAACGGCTGTCCGAGCTGTTGTCCCGGTTATCGCCCATCACGAAATATTTGTCGGGCGGCACGACGATCGGCCCGAGATTATCCTTGGGGCTAACACCTCCCGGCAGGACTTCCGCCGAGGTATAGTGGGCATGCGGGTCGTCGATTTGACGATCGTTGATCAGCAACGTCTTGTCCCTGATCTCAAATTTATCACCGGGGAGGCCGACCACCCGTTTAATATAGTCGGTCGACCGGTCTCTGGGAAAGCGAAAAACGATGATGTCGCCCTGTTGCGGTTCCTTGATCGGCACCAGCAACGTGCCGGCAAACGGCAGGCGGATGCCGTAGATGAATTTGTTGACCAACAGGTGATCGCCGATCTGCAGCGTCGGCAACATCGATCCCGATGGAATCTTAAACGCCTGAACGACAAAGGTTCTGATAAAAAGGGCCAGAAGAATAGCGATACCAATCGCTTCTGCATACTCTCTGACAACCGACTTCTTCTTTTGCTCCGAGCTCACCTGCTGTTCCTCGCTTTAGCTATCGACCATGACTGACCTGGAATGATAAATCGTCCCGGCAAAGCTACTTGAAATCGCATCTTTATACAAGAACGATCAGCCGGCAAACAGGGGTATCAAACGCTTTTTGTTTATCGGCAAGGAGTTACGCTATATACTACATGATGAGTGCGAATGACTTACACCAACCATATATAGTAGTAATCCAGTTTCGAAATGGTTATTAGGTTCAATAACTGCCTGTTTAAAATAGAAAAAGGTTTGCATTTTTTCTTTCCTTTTGCTTGACAAAGCTCACATTTTATGTCCTTAATGTAATTTAAGTTGGAAAGTCTGTAATTTATTGGCTATTCCTTGACTCCAAACACACGAATAGAGCTTCTTGCCTGCAGCCATGAAACTGCCGTTTATCTCTTCTGAAGAACTCGTGGTCGGTGTCGATATCGGCTCACATGCTGTCAAGGTGTGCCAGCTCAAGCGATCCGACAAAGCCTACACCGTCGTCTCTCTCGGCACCGCCATTCTGCCGGAAGGCGCGGTCGACGACGGGACTCTGAACGAACCGGAAGTCGTGGGCACCGTTGTTTCCGACTTGTTCAAGAATCTTAAGATCAAAAAGAAGAAAGTGGGCTTTTCCATCTCCGGTTATTCGGTGATCGTCAAGAAAGTCAACCTCGCGGTGATGAGCGACGACCAGATGGAAGAACACATCATGAGCGAAGCGGAGCAATATATTCCGTTCGACATCAAGGATGTCTACCTCGACTTCCAGGATCTGAAGACCAGCACCAGCGAAAACGAGCGCACCGATGTAATGCTGGTTGCAGCCAAGAAAGAAATCGTCGACGATTATCTCGACATGCTCGAAAGCATCGGCCTGCAGGCAACCGTCGTCGATGTCGACGGTTTCGCGCTGGAAAACACGTACGAATACAATACACCGAAAACAGGCAACGTCGCCCTGGTCGATATCGGCGCCGCCAAGATGAATATCAATATCATCTCCGGTGGTGTCTCCGTTGTTGCCCGTGATATCGTGGTCGGCAGCCGACAATTGACCGAACAGATCATGAACCAGTTCGACCTCGACTTCGACGAAGCAGAGGCCATCAAACTGGGACGTCTGCCGGCCGAAGACCGGCAGGAGGAACTCGAGCAGATTTTCAGCACGGTCTGTACCCAGTGGGTTCTGGAGATCAAAAAAGCGATCGATCTCTACCATTCGAATTATCCGGACGCCCCGCTTGAGTGCCTCATTCTGAGCGGCGGCGGTGCCAAGGTTGCCGGCTTGACCGATTACCTGCACCGGGAGACCGGTCTGCCCGTCGAGTTGTTCAACCCCTTTGCCAATATGGTTTCCAACGACAAGAAGATCGACCCTGAATACCTGAAGGGCGTCGGCCCGGAAATGGCCATCGCTTCGGGAATCGCCATCAGGCCATCGGTCGTATAAGGAGCTTCCCGAGCCCAGGTGAGCCATGCTGAAAATTAACCTCCTTCCCATCAGGCAGCTGAAAAAGCGGGCCAAGGCACGCAACCAGATTCTCGCCGCGCTTGTCATTTTCTGTGGAGTACTGGTCCTGCTGGCCTTTGTCGGCATGTTGCAGGCGGCCAGAGTGTCCTCCTTAAACGAGGAAATCCAGGCACGAGAAAAGGAAAAAAAATCCTTTGACAAGGTCGTCCAGGAACTCGCCGAGCTTGAAGCCAAACGTATCGAATTGAACGAGAAAATCCGTATTATCAATCAGCTTAAAACCGATAGTTACCTGACGGTTCACGTCCTGGATGAAGTTGCCAACCTGATCGACAACAACAGAATGTGGCTGACCTCGCTGACCCAGAATCAAGGTCAGCTCTCACTTTCCGGATATGCCCTTGACAACGAAACGATTGCCCAGTTCATGGACGAATTGAAGTTTAAATCCCCTTATGTCAACAATGTCAGTTTAAGCAACAGTTCTCTGGGAACGGTGAGCGGCAAGGACCTCAAGTCTTTTACCCTGGTCTGCAGTGTCAGTTCACCGGTAGCAATTACGGAAACGGCCGCAGAGGAAGACAAGCAGCAGTAAAAAATTCAGGACTATTTTCAGCCCATGAGAAAAACTGATTCAAAATTCACAACGTTCCTGGACAAGAAATATATCCCGCTTGACAACAGAGCCAAACTCGGGATTGCCGTACTATTGATCATCTTGCCCATCGCCGTGTTCTATTTTGTGGTCTTTCAACCAAACCAGGACAAGATCAGCGGCCTCGAAAGAAGAAGCGCTACTCTGGCAGAGGATATCAGAAAGCTCCAGCAGAAAGAACGCAACAAACCGCAACTCGTAGCAGAGGTAGCAAAAATCGAGGAAGAATTCGACAGAGCAGCTCAGATGCTGCCGAAAGAGCAGGAAATACCTTCACTCCTCAAAGACATCTCCGCACTTGGGCAAAATGCCGGTCTGGATTTTCTTTCTTTTGTACCAAAACCTGAGAATCCTCGAGACTATTACAACGAGATCCCGGTGGATATCACCATTCGCGGACCCTACCATTCGGTAGGATATTTCTTTGATCAAATCAGCAAGCTTGATCGCATAGTCAGTGTATCAAATATCAAAATGGGATCGCCCCAAAAAGTTACCGGAGAAATGCTGCTCGACTCCAATTGCCAGCTGATGACGTATCGCTTTACCAATGTTAAAATTTCCGACGACGACAAGAAGAAATAATGATGCCTTTTCGAGATCATCTCTTCACAACTTCTGCCCATACACGAATACCATGATTTTTCGAAACCATTTCATTGCCATTGTCTTTATCATGACAGGTGCCATACCGCTCTTGACGGGCGGCACAAGTGGAGCGGCGGACGGCAGTAGCGCACCTGAACAGGACGGCCAGGCTCAGCAGGCAACGTCGGAAGATGCCATCGTTTCAATCAAGGAACGGATGGAAACGTTTAGCTACCGCATCGAAGGCCGGCCGGATCCCTTTCTCCCCTTTATCACCGAACGTGCCACCCGGAACGAAAACCCCGACGAGATCATCGAAGAGGACAAAATTCTTACCGGCATGCAACTCTTCGAACCGTCGCAGCTGACGCTCGTTGCCCTGGTGGCCACGGAAAACGAAAAATTCGCGATGGTCCAGGATTTCACCGGTAAAGGCTACATCATCAAAGAAGGGACAAAGATCGGCAGACGGGGTGTGGTTGCGGAAATCGCGCCGGGTAGGGTTATCATCGAAGAAACAGCCAGGACCCGAAGCGGGGAAATCCTGACTAACAAAATTGCCATGGTATTAAAGAAAGAGGGAGAAGAATAGACAATGTATACACGGCTTATCACGACCACGCTGGCCATCATCTCCGTTATCTGCCTCTCTCATTCCCTCGCTCAGACGGCTTTGGCAGCCGACCAGGCGCAAACCGGCAGCGCCTACCAGATTGGAGCGATCAAGACGGAGATGGGTTCCGACAATCTGACGCTGCTGCTGATCGGCGACAGTGCCCCTGCCTATACGGTTTCCGAGCGTTTCGACCCATACCGGCTGGTCGTCGATATCGCCGAGGCGCAGTTCAACAGCGAAATCAACCTCGATCAGATCCTGCCGGAAAACGATATCGCCAAACTCCATCTCTCGATTCTCAAAGACCAGCAGCCCGCCATTGCCCGGCTCGAGTTCGCCCTGGGCGAAGACAGCACGTACGATGTCCAGCGGGTTCTCAACAACCTGCGGATCGAGATTACCGCCCCCGCGGCCGCAGTTGAAACAGCCGCGGCACCAGCAGAGGCCCAGGACGATCCGGTGGACGATTCCTTGTTCGAAACACCGACCGCTGGTATCGCGATGGTCGAGCCCGAAGCGCGGCAACGGACCGAAGCCGAAGAAATGCAGGACACCTTCTCGTTTTCCGGCTACCAGAGCGAGCGGATCAGCGTCGATTTCTACAAAATCGACATACATAATGTCTTCCGCCTGTTCCGGGAAATTTCCGACAGAAACATCATCGTTGACGAAGCTGTCAGCGGCTCCATCACCATCGCACTGAACGATGTTCCCTGGGAATTTGCTCTCGATGTCGTCCTGAACCTCGCCGGTCTGAAAAAAGAAGAGCGATTCAACACGATTGTCATCTACCCGACGAACAAAGAGTTCGTCTGGCCGGAACGAGCCGTGGACAACCTCAGCTTCGAAGCCGATACCGCTATGGTGCAGCAGGAAGCACTCATCATCCAGGAATCGGCGTCTCAGCCTGTTGAAATCATGCAGGCCAAAGAATTACTGGTCAAAGCGCGTGGGTTTGAACGGAAAGAAGATTACGAACAAGCCGCCATTCAGTACGAAAAGGCCTTCGAGCTGTGGCCGGACAATGCCAAAATCGCTGTCAAACTGGCCAATCTCTATCTCGGCCGACTCGGTATGAATGCCAAGGCCTTGCACTTTGCCCGGCAGGCGCTCAAGAAGGAGCCGGACAATACCCGGGCGGCGCTGTATGCCGCGATCAGTTCAGCGAATATGGACCGCCTCCCGGAAGCGATCGATTTCTTCAGCCAGAGCATCAGCGACGAGCCACCGATGGAAGAGGCCCTGCTGAGCTACGCCGCGTTCACCGAAAACAACGATCAGGAGGAAGTCGCACTTAAACTGCTCGACACCTACAGCCAGCACTACGGCGACAATCTGCACTCCATGGTCAGCAAGGCACGCATTCTCGACAACATGGGAGCATACCAAAAGGCGACCGAGCAGTACAAGGCCTTACTCTCGGCCGGCTTTCAGATGCGACCAGATTTAAAGGAGTATGTGGAACGACGGCTAGCCGAGGCAGCACGCTAACTCTTTCTCTTGACCAGCACGATCAACAGAACATTAACTGTTTTTTAGTTACCATTGCCGACGAGGTTCTTAATCATGAAGGCGACCAAAGGTTTTTTCGTTTCCCTGGCGATTATGCTCTTTCTGCTCTCAGCATGCAGTTCTCGCCAAGACACCGTAACCGAGGCTGATGTCAAGGCAGACCCTGCTCCCGCCGAGCAGGCGACGGCCAAGCCGACAGACCCGGCACTGACCGGACCGGGCAACCTGCCCGTGATGTACCAGACCCCTGCCTATATTGTCGGCACCCAGGACGATGAAGGTCTGGATATCGGTCAGGACTCCTCGGCAATCAAGGTGGGAGCGACGATCAAATCGACGCGCGGTCCGCAGCCGCTGTGGGACATCCTCAAGCGACTGGCCGCCCTGAAGAAAATGAACGTCTCCTGGGCCAGCGACGTCGACCAGCAGGTTCTCGTCGATGTCGATATCAATGCCAATGACGATTTTTATGAAGCGATCGACAACCTGCTCCGCCAGGTCGATTATTTCCACCAAATGGAAGGCAATACCATCGTCGTCAAATACAAGGAAACCAGGCAATTCAGAGTCGCCATGCCGTTCGTCAAGTCGAACTACAAGACCGGGGTCGGCGGCAACCTGCTCGGCAGTGATGACCTTTCCGCCAATGTCGATGGCACCATTGAACTGAAGGCCGATGATAATACCTTTGACATCTGGGAAAATATCCAGGCCAATATGGACAAAATCATCGCTCTGTGGAGTACGACTGCTGTTACCGAAGCACCGGGAGATTCAGCGGCTGACGATGCGGACGAAGAGGCAACCGACGATGAGTCGCAGACCCTGGCCACGCGCCAGATATCAAGCGGCGGCGTCACCTACCTGATCGATAAACCGATCGGCATCGTCACGGTCACTGCCCCGCGTCCGCTGCTCAACGAGCTCGAGAATTATTTTACCAGTCTGACCACGGAGCTCTACAAACAGATCGCCATTGAGGCCAAGATCATCGAAATACAACTGGTCGAAAACTCGATGGTCGGCATCAACTGGACCCAGGTCCTGCGCGGCTTCAACGTCACCGGCACGGCCACCTTCGGAGATCCCACTCGAGGCGGGCAAATCTGGCCGTATGTCAGTTCCAACAACACCTCCTTTGATGACGGATTCGAGCACGGCAACATTTACGATCCGACCCGCTTTGTTTCAAAACTTGCCCTGGATACCGCCGATTTCGGCATATTCCTCAACGCCCTGGAAACACAGGGCGATACTCAGGTGCTCTCCAACCCGAAAATCAGCGTTTTAAACGGCCAGCCGGCGCTGCTCACCGTCGGCCGCAACGTCACCTATATCGAAAGTATCGACGCCGATCTGGACACGGAGACCGGCCTCATCACCTATTCCACGGAAACCGCCCGCATCCTCTCCGGCCTCGGTCTCGTCCTGACCGCCACTATCCTGGATGATCGCGAAGTGGTCATGAATCTCGTCCCGATCACCTCCGAGTTGGAAGAGCCCATCGAATACCGGGAATTCGGCAATCTGGGAACCCAGGTCGGGCTGCCCATCGTTAATGTGCGGGAAATGAGCACCACCGTCCGGGTCAAGGACAACGAGATGCTGGTTATCGGCGGTTTGATCAGCGACAACAAGAAAACGGACGGGAATTTCTTTCCCCTTCTCGGCAAGATCCCCGTCATTCGCTATCTGTTTGGCCATGAGGAAAAGGTTAACGATAAACGTGAACTGATCATCCTGCTTAAACCGCGGATCATCTAGTTTACGGAACACGCATTTTGTCATTATTACTTCATCTTTAGGCAGGGAGACCATCATGAACAGGCTGAAATATCTGATCGTCGGATTTTTAGCGTTGCTGCTGGCCGGCTGCGGCCAGACCGTCGTCGAAACACTCAACGTACCCGAGGGAGCGGGGCCGAATGCCCCTGGTCAGGGACGCACCGCCGTCATTCTGCCGTTTGCCGATTATTCCTTTGCGGATAACCTCGCCGCGGCCCATCGACGCCACCTGCAGATTTCCGAATCACTGACCGACCGCATGGTGGCCAGCGGGTTCAGATTACCGATTCAGGAAGACGTCTTCAAGTACATGGTCGATCAGGATCTGATCAACCTCGTTGCCTATGAGGAAAGTCATTCAACATCGCTGAGCAACGAACTCAGCGGCGACTGGTCGTCCGTCATGAAGGAGAAGATTCGCGGCTATATCAAACAGCAGCAGGTAAGCCGCGACAATAAAGCCGTTTCGTCCCCGGGCACTCACGGCCTTTCTGCTGCGACCATCCGCAAGATCGGCCGGCAGTTCAATGCCGACTATGTCGTTCGCGGCCGTATCCTCGAATTCAAGACCCGCCAGGAAGCGACCTGGGAACCGTGGAAAAAAGGCGTTTTGCCCTTCGTCATCGGCAGCACCAACCGGGTTGCCTACGGTTTTGCCGGCTCGAGCGAATATGATCGCTGGGATCAGATGACCGCCGGCGCGACCTGGGGCGGAATTATCGGCTACAATACCGAGTGGCCGTTCGATCCCGATGGCGGCTCGACCTATTTCGGCGCCAGCAACTCGACGACCAACTCCATTTTCTGGGCAATCACCGGCGCTGTGCTGGGCGATCAGGCGTTCAACAGCGGCAGGGTCGACCAGGCCGTCGTGCAGATGCGCATCTGGGTCCAGGAAGCGGCTTCCGGCAACATCATCTGGACCAACCGCGTTCGCGTGCAGGTTTCCCCGGAATCATTTTTCGCCGACAATCAGTATGACGCGCTGTTTGACAGTGCCATCGAAAAAGCGGTCACCACCCTGGTCGACAATTTCGTGACCTACGGTCTCTAATCGCCGTCGTCTCCTGCCCTGCCTGAAACGACAAGGCCGCCCGGCTCATTACGAGCCGGACGGCCTTGTTTCTTTTCAATCGTTGTAACCGGATGCCGCTAGTTGGAAGATGACTGCTGCTGCTGACTATTTTGAAAAAGGGCCAGAAAATTGATCGGCTCCATCAGAAACGGCATAAAACCGCCATCCACCGCTGCCTGACTGACGACCTGCCGGGTAAACGGAAAAAGCATCGTCGGGCACTCAACGCCGAGCACCATCGCGAGATGCTTTTCCGGAATAGATTTGAGCAGAAAGATGCCGCCATGCTCGACTTCGAGCATAAACAGCACCTTTTCGTCATCGCCTTTGGTGGTCACCTTGGCGGTTATCTCCATGGAGACCTCCCAATGTTCATCCCCGACTTTGCGGTTATTGAGCTTTAGATTCAGTTCGACATTGGGTTCCGTCTTCTGCGTGTTGCGAAATATCTCGGGCGCGTTGGGATTCTCAAACGAGAGATCCTTCACGTACATCTTCTGCAAACGCAGGATCGGTTTTTCCGTGGATTCTGTCTCTGCTGCCTTTTCCGTCATGTCATATCCTCGATTAAAATTATCGGCAAATCAGTCGTTTTCGACATCGCGGCCATTTAACCGTATAATGACCGCGGGTGCAAGGTTTTTACCCAACCGGTCGGCACCGGCGTCTCGGGATCGCCATGAAAATCGGCACGGATTGCTGACCTCCGGATCAACACTCGTTACCCCGTTCCTCTTGGAGAATCTGCCTGAGGAATTGCCCGGTAAACGAGCTTGGCTCGCCAGCTACCTGCTCCGGCGTGCCGGTGGCGACGATTTGTCCACCTCGGTCACCACCCTCCGGCCCGATATCGATCAACCAGTCCGCCGTCTTGATGACATCGAGGTTATGCTCGATCACCACCACGGTATTGCCCTGATCGACCAACCGTGACAGGACCGACAGCAGGTGTTTGATATCGGCCGGGTGTAATCCGGTCGTCGGTTCGTCCAGGATGTAGAGCGTCCGTCCGGTACTGCGGGCCGACAATTCCTTGGCCAGCTTGACGCGCTGCGCCTCTCCCCCGGACAGCGTGACCGAAGACTGGCCAAGCCTGATATAGCCGAGCCCGACATCGGCCAGCGTCTGCAACCGGTTGGCGATGGCCGGCACGTGCTCGAAAAAGAGTAGTGCCTCGGCAACGGTCATCGACAGGATGTCATGGATAGAACGATCCTTGTAGGCTATTTCAAGCGTCTCCAGATTATAGCGTTTGCCGTTACAGCGCTCGCAAACGACATAGACATCGGGCAGAAAATGCATCGCGATGCGCAGCACCCCCTCCCCGTCACAGGCTTCACAGCGCCCACCCTTGAGGTTGAAACTAAAACGGCCGGGCTGGTATCCGCGGGCCCGCGCCTCCGGCAATTTGGCGAACAATTCACGAATCGGGGTGAAGACGCCGGTATAGGTAGCCGGGTTGGAGCGGGGGGTTCGGCCGATCGGACTCTGGTCGATGTCGACCACCTTGTCGATCGCCTCCAGCCCGGTCAGCACGGCACCCTGTCGCTCGATTTTCCGTTTCCTGCCGGATGCTCCCTGCCTGGCCAACGGAAACAGGGACTCCATAACCAGGCTGCTCTTGCCCGAACCGGAGACACCGGTAACACCGATCAACACTCCAACAGGGAAGGACACCGTCACTGATTTAAGATTGTTGGCGCAGGCTCCGGTCAGCTGCAACTCTCTGCGCCTGGTGCCCGTTCCGCTCGCTTTCCGTCGTTTTACCGGCACCCCAATGCATTTGCGGCCTGCCAGGTAGGCTCCTGTTTCCGACTCAGGACAATCAAGCAACCCGACAACCGGCCCGTTGTACACGACTGATCCTCCCCGAACACCGGCGCCAGGACCCATATCGAGAACGTGATCGGCGGCCAGGATAGTGTCGGTGTCGTGTTCGACGACAATCACCGTATTGCCGAGATCCCTCAGTTCGAGCAGAGTGTTGATCAGTTTCTGATTGTCTCGCTGGTGCAGTCCGATGCTCGGTTCATCAAGGATATAGAGTACTCCGGCCAAACGGGAACCAATCTGCGACGCCAACCGGATCCGCTGTGCTTCCCCGCCGGACAGCGTGCCCGCGCGCCGGGACAGAGTCAGATAGCCGAGGCCGACGTCTTCGAGAAACGAAAGGCGATCGACGATCTCCTTCAGGATCGGTTCGCCAATCATCCGCTCGCGCGCGGAGAACGGCACCAACGGCAGCTCGTGCAGCAGTCTGCCGATGGACAGCTCGGTCAGCTCGTGGATATTGTATGAGCCGATCCGTACTGCCAGCGCCTCAGGTTTGAGCCGGGCGCCGCGGCAGGTCGGGCAGATCTGCTCGTTCATGTAACGGCCGAGTTCTTCGCGGATCATTGCCGACTGGGTTTCGTGAAACCGGCGATTGAGCTGCGGGATGACGCCTTCGAAGCGCTGCACCGCCGTCATCACCCGGCGCCCCTTCTGGTAATGAAAAGAGATTTCCTCGGTTCCGGAGCCATACAGCACCGCCGCTTTCTGTTTCGCCGACAGCCCGGCAAACGGCGTCTGCAGCGTAAAACCATAGTGCGCTGCGACATCGGCCAGCATCTGCCCGGTATAGGTTGCCTCGTTTCGCCAGCCCCACGGGGCAATGGCGCCATCAACGATGGCCAGGGTATCGTCGGGAACGATCAGCGACTCGTCAAAGTATTGCTTGACCCCGAGACCGCCACAATCAGGGCAGGCGCCCTGTGGGTTGTTGAAGGAAAACAGCTGGGTGGTCACCCGTGGCAAAGAAATGGAGCACTCGTGACAGGCGGCCAGTTCACTGAACAATTGTTCCCGGTTGCTATCCGGAAACAGGGCCAGTAAGAATCCCGAACTGATCTTGACCGCGGTACCAATCGAATCCGAAAGCCGCCGTCGTATCGTTGACTGGATGACCAGCCGGTCGACGACAATGTCGATGGAGTGTTTTTTGTTCTTCTCCAGCCCCTCGACCTCGTCGGCATGAACAATCTCTCCATCGACGCGGACCCGGACGAATCCTTCTTTCCTGATCCGGGCCAGCAATTGCTCGTGCCGCCCTTTCCGGCCGGTGACCATCGGGGCGAGGAGAATCACCTTGGTGCCGTCCGGTTCGCCGAGCAGCGCATCGACCATATCCTCGATGGACTGAGAACGGATCTCCGAGCCGCATTGCGGGCAACAGGGACGCCCGCAGCGAGCAAAGAGCAGGCGGAGATGATCGTAAATCTCGGTTACCGTACCGACGGTCGAGCGGGGGTTCTTGCTGGTCGTCTTCTGCTCGATCGATACCGCCGGCGAAAGCCCTTCCAGAGAATCAACCTCCGGTTTGTCCATCTGTCCGAGAAATTGCCGGGCATAGGTGGACAGGGATTCGACATACCGGCGCTGACCTTCGGCATAGAGGGTATCAAAGGCCAAAGTCGATTTGCCGGAGCCTGATAGTCCGGAAAACACCACCAGCGCATTGCGCGGCAGGTCGACGTCGATATTCTTCAGATTGTGCATCCGCGCGCCGCGGATGCGGAGTATCTGTGGTTCCATGGTCCTCGACGACCCGCTTAATGCCGCCGCTCGCCGAGCAGACGCTGGTGATCGATCTTGATGCAGCGATCCATGATGCAGACCAGTCCTGCCGCCTTTGCCCGGAGGGCCGCCTCCTCACTGACGATGCCCTGTTGCAGCCAGACGGCGCCCGCCCCGATGGCCACCGCCTGGTCAACAATCGGCACCACCTCTACCGCTTTCCTGAAAATATCGACAATGTCGACCGGCTCCGGAATTTCGGCCAGCTCGGGGTAACAGGTTTGTCCGAGAATCATGCGGTGTCCGGGGTTAACGGGAATGATCCGATAACCCGCCGCAAGAAGATAGCGAGCGACCCCGTTGCTCGGTCGTTGTTCTTTCGGCGACAAACCGACCACGGCGATAACCCGGGCCGAGCGCAGCAAGGTGCTGATCCGCTGGTCGTTATCGTTGACTGTCATGGTATGCTCTTATAAAGAGATGGTGCCCGATCCGAACCGGGCGGGACATTATAATGCTGATGCGCTGGACAAAAGTCAAGATTGCAATTATAAACTGGACTGCGGTCCGTGCGCCGCACCATCATGACACATCGGACCGCCCGACACACTGCGACCGCAAAGAACAACGTCAACGAGGAGCAGCAATGAATTTCCAGGACATCATCTTCGCGCTCGATACGTATTGGGCCGAGCAGGGGTGCATCATTCAGCAGCCGTACGATATGGAAGTCGGCGCCGGCACTTTTCATCCGGCCACCCTGCTCCGCTCTCTCGGACCGGAACCGTGGAAAGCCGCCTATCCCCAGCCGTCCCGCCGGCCGACCGACGGCCGATACGGGGAAAACCCGAATCGCCTGCAACACTATTATCAGTATCAGGTGGTGATCAAGCCCTCACCGCTCGATATTCAGGAGTTGTACCTGGAAAGCCTGAAACGGTTCGGCCTCGATCTGCTTGAACACGATATCCGCTTCGTCGAAGACGACTGGGAATCACCGACCCTCGGTGCCTGGGGTCTGGGGTGGGAGGTCTGGCTCGACGGCATGGAAATCACCCAGTTTACCTATTTCCAGCAGGCCGGCTCGATCGATCTGTACCCGATCACCGCGGAAATCACCTATGGCCTGGAGCGAATTGCCATGTACCTGCAGGGAGTGAACAGCGTCTATGACATCGCCTGGAACGACGAGGTCACCTACGGCGATATCTTTCACCGCGCCGAAGTGGAATTTTCGACCTTCAACTTCGAAGAGGCGCCGGTCGAGAAAATGATCGGCTTGTTCAACAGCTTCGAGGAGGAAGCGCAGAAACTCGTGGAAAAAGGACTGGTCCTGCCGGCCTACGACTATTGCCTGAAATGTTCCCATACCTTCAACCTGCTCGATGCCCGCAAAGCGATCAGCGTCGCCGAACGGACCCGCTACATCGGCAGGATCAGAAATATCGCCAGAAAGGTCGCGGAAGGGTACATGGCGCAACGGGAACAGCTGGGCTTCCCGCTGCTGAAAAAGGCGGCCGCCTGAGAAAAGATGGCGGAAGTGCATGGGAATCGAACCCACCCGACAGGCTGTTAACCCGTCACACCGGATTTGAAGTCCGGGAGGGCCACCAGTGCCCTATCCACTTCCTCACGGTCTGAAAGACTACTGATAAAGCACATAGCATAATTAATATTGACCGAGAAAGCAACTTATTATAATACATCTTCTTATGGGTTCCGGTGCGGGCACGCTGCTCCCGAACGGTGCGAAGGACTGAAGACCTTTCTTGTTTCGCATGCGTTCCAGGGATTAAGCCAGGACGGAAGATCGACCAACAATCAAGCAACTAAAACAACCGTATGCAGTGCGAGAGACTGATCAAACTGGTTAAAACGTGGTATTTACACGTGAAAGAAGAAACCATGGCCCCGGCCCGGATGGTTCAGTTTATCAAACAACACGTTGCCGCCTGCCCGGTTTGCCAAGAAGACCCGGGTCTCCAGGAAGAAATCGACAAAATCACCGATATCATCCTGCCTGAATCAAAGATTCCCAAAGCAATTCGCCTGCGCCAGGAACTCGACGAAGAAATCGATGAAGACGAAGAGACGACCGGCGACGACACCGACGAAGAGAGCGATGATGACAGTGACGGTCTGGAGGAAGACGAGCTCGTTGACGAGGAAGACCTCGGCGAGGACGACGCAGACGACGATTTCTGATCACCTCGCGCCGGCTGCTGTGCCGAATAGAGCGGCCGGACTAAGGCCCGACCGACCGCGACCTGAAGACATTTCCCTGCCCCGCTGACGGCAGACGAGCCGCCAGCCAGACGGCGCCAAGCGCCAGCAGACCGGCAGCCGCGAACCCCAGCGTAAAGCCACCGCTGGCCTCGGCAAGTACCCCCGCTCCATATGGGCCGATAATCTGGCCGATACCAAAGACGAAGGTGACGAAGCCGAAGATCGAGGCCGTCTTTTCGGGTCCGGCGAAATCACCGACGAGTGCCGCCATGATCGGCGGGATGCTCCAGGCGACCAAGCCAAAACAGAAAATCGACACGTACAGAAAGGGGAGCGGCAGCAGGGTCATCGCCGAGAAATAGGCGGTGGCCTGAATGGCAAAGACGAGCTTGAGACCGGCCCGCCGGCCGAATCGATCCGACAACCAGCCAAAAATTGGTCCGGACCCCAGGCTGAGCAGGCCGACGACAGACCAGAGCACGCCGGCATACTGTTCGGAAAAGCCTCGCTCCTGGACCAGGGAGGTCACCAGAAACGTCACATAGATGACATAGGTACAACCAAAGAGAAAATAAATGGCCGCACAATGCACGGTCATCCGCCGCACCTCTCTTCGCGACAGCGCCATTGCCCCGGTTTGACCGGCCCCTCGCCCACCGGCCCCGGAACGATAGTAATCGGCAGGTCGATTTCTGGCAAAAATCCCGCAGATCAAGGCCATCAGCAGGGCCAGCCCGCCAAGAACCAGCCAGCTCATCCGCCACCCGCCGGCGGTTGCATTGAGCACCGGTACCAGGTGCCCGGCTACGACAATGCCGAAGCCGTTGCCGATCACCACCATTCCCGAGGCCCGGCCCCGGACGGCGGGTTCGAACCAGGCGGCGATCAACGCCATGATCGGCACATTGGCCAGGGCACTGCCGATTCCGGTGAAGCAGTAAAGCAGCATGATCAAACCGAATCGATCGGTGTAGCCGATCACCATCATCGAGCCGCCAACCAGCATCAGGGCCAGGAAGATGAGCAGGCGCGCCCCGAACAGCCGGGTCAAGCGTCCACAGAACAACACCGCGCCGAGATAGCCGCAGAAGTTCAACGTACCGATGGTTCCCATCTGGGAGTAACTGAGGTGCAGCGCTTCACCCATCGCCGGCAGCATCATGCCCAGGGCGAACCGACCAATTCCCAGGGCGGCAAACAGCCCGCAGATCCCGACCGCGATGATCACCGGACGATACCGCCGATCATCGCCCCAGGTCTTGATCAGTCGATTTTCCATGATAACTGCCACGGTTTGCCTTGCTTTTTTCGATGAGAGCGCGCACTAATAACGGGAGCGTCGGCCAATCCGCGGCAGACGCATCAATCCATCAACAAGGTCCGCCATGTCGCATCGATTCAACCCGTTTGAAGACCGACTGAGCAGGGATATTCGCAACGACTTGTCGGCATCGCTGCCGCAGGTTCTGGAAAGCCGCTGCCTCGACAGTGCTCAGAGCGTTGCCGACGCCTACCTGCGAGAAAACCCGGCAGAACTCTATCGAGAGTACATCGACCGGCGCCTCGCCGCCTATCGACTGGCCCTGGAGTCACTCGCTCCGTCCGGCTCACCGGAACCCCTGACAACGGCTGCAATTCTCTGGGATCTCGGTTTGTTCTTCGAGGTACATGAAGTTCTTGAGTTGCACTGGCTGCAGGCAACCGGTGAGTTGAAACAACTTCTGCAGGCCCTGATTCGCGCCGCCGGCGTCTATATCTATCTCGAAGCCGGCTACCCTCAGCGATCCGCCAAGATAGCCGGCAAAGCCGTGCCGGTGCTCAGGCGGCTGCGAGGTCTGGCAGCAGAGCAACTCAACATCGATGATCTGATTGCCGCCCTCGAAGAGCCGATCGACGCAACACCACCGACCCTGCGCCGGCCATAGGGTATCCCCCTGACCGGGAGTCACAACGAGCAGCGAAAATCGTCAGCGTGGTCGGAGCAACGGGCCCGGGACGGCGGAGGATGTCTCCTGGCGTCGCCGCCCCTAGAGCAACTCCTCGACTTTTCGGCGAATGGCGGCGGGATCGCAGCCTTGGTAACGCACCTGCTCTCCGAGTCCGCCCTGTCCTTCCCTGGTGGTTCCCATACGGGCATAGCGCGGCGAGAAGCCGTGCTCCAACAGCCAGCTGCCAAAGCGGCTCCCCAAACCGGTTTTGAGGTTCTGGCTCTCCACGACCAACACGAACGGGCTGGCACCGGCCCGGGCGAGCATGTCCGTATCGATGATATTGAGGGTCGATTTGTTGATCAAACCGACCTCGATACCGTCCTGGCGCAGGCGTTCAACCGTATCGAGGCAACGGTAGAGCATTTCCCCGTACGAGATGATATAGCCGGCCGTACCGCTCCTGATCAGCTCATCCTTGCCCGGTTCGAAACGATAGCCGTCACCGAAGCGCCGCTCGCCGTTTTCATCGAGGATGAACGGGGTCGCCGAGCGGGTCGAAAAGACGAAACGCAGGCCCGGATCAGCGAAGATCCGTGGCAGCATCGCTCGCAATTGCAGGGGATCGGCCGGGAAATAGAGTCGGGTGAGATCCCCTTCGGCCAAGCCGTTATCGGCAAAAAAGGTGTTGATCCCGAAATGACAGGTGTTGTCGGCCATGTCGTCGACGCCGGCATGGGAAAAATGGGCGAGCACATTGGCCCGATTGAGCCGGGCCATGGTGATTTCCGACACGACCATCTCGAGAAACGCGGAAAAAGTTCCGAAGATCCCCTGGCGACCGGGTTCGGAGCCGAATCCGGCGGCGACCGAATAGTTATTGCGCTCCATGATGCCGCCGTTGACGTAGACGGCCGGATGGCTCTTGCGGATATGATGCAGACCGCAGGAACCCTCAAGATCGGAATCGACGACGAGCACCTTGTCGGTTGGATTGTCCATGCCGTCGAGCAGTTCGCTGATGATTTTACCGAAATCGTCGCGGCACTTGCCGGATTCTTCGGTGCTGCCGAGATAGGTGCTCTTTTCCTTCACCACGTCGGTTTCCCGCAGCAGGCGTACCGCTTCGGCCTGCCCCCGGGACTCCAGATAGTCGATGGCATACGGCACCGGAATAACGTCGTGTCCCTTCGGCAGACCTTCGATGCCCGGCACCGCCGGGGCCATCTTGCGCTTGCAGATCACCGCAGCCGGCCCGGAGCCGGTGAGGGCGGCGCGAACCCGATCGAACAGCGCATCGAGGTCCTCACCGTCGATCTCGCAGACTGTCAGCCCATGACCGGCCAGCGTTTTCCCGATGGAAAAACCCGGCAGATACGTGCTGGGATGACCGGCAATGGTAACATCGTTATCGTCGATAAACACTTTGACATTGAGCCCGCGGGAGACGGCATAGCGGGCTGCCTCGGCGTCATCACCCTCCTGCTGGGAACCGTCGCTGCCGAACAGGACCACGATTTTCTCCGGGTTGGCTTCGGCAACACCGTTGACGTAGCTCCAGAGATGACCGAGCCGGCCAGAGCTGAAGTAGACCCCGGCATCTTCGTCCCGCTCCGGATGACCGTAGAGCCCTTTGCCGAACTCCCGGTAGTGCAGCAGGTCGTCAGAGGATTTCCGGCCGTTGAAGGCGGCCAGCAGATACTGCATGGCAACCCGGTGCCCGGCCTCGTCGAAATGGACCGGGAAGAGACGGCTCTCGCCGTTCATGAAGCCGTCGGTGATCAGTACTTCCGGCACGATATCGTAGGCACCGCCGGTATGCCCGCCCAATCCTTTGACATTGGCCAGCGCGGTAAAGAAAATGAGACTGTCCCGGGCCAGTGAAATATTGGTCCGCAGCCGGTCCCGCTGCTCATCGGACAACGTGGTCTGCGCAAAGCTGAACTGCAGCGGCTGATAACCGCTCAGGTCTATCGGAAATGTCATATCGTCCTCCACAACGATAAGGGATACATCGAAAAATCCAGACGGTTGCAAGTGATTGAGAAAGAGGTCTACTTTATTCGAGATCCTTTTCAAAAACCACGCTTTTTTCCGTTTATCGAGGACGATGGTGCGATCTGCCGCGCCAGGTCGGGAATGGTTGCGGGCAGTTACCGCCGCGGTAAAATTTTGGCCCCGCCGACCGCGCCCACTTACGGCCTGCCGTACCCTCCCCCGCCGGGGGTCTCGATCACGAACAGGTCGCCCGGCTGCATGTCGATCTCGTCGTTGCCGCTCAGTTCCACCCGGCTGCCGTCTTTCCTGATCACGTAATTGCGGCCGCGGGCGCCGTCCTCCCCTCCCGCCAGGCCATACGGCGCCGTCTCCCGGTGCGAGGAGAGAATCGTCGCGGTCATCGGTTCGAGAAAGCGCATCTCCCTGATCACGCCGTCGCCGCCGCCGTACCGCCCCGTGCCGCCGGAGCCCCGCCTGATGGCAAACGATTCGAGCCGTACCGGAAAACGCCACTCCACCACCTCCGGATCGGTCATCCGGGTATTGGTCATGTGGCTGTGCACGGCGCTCGTTCCGGGATGATCCGGACCGGCTCCGGTACCGCCGCAGATCGTCTCGTAGTTCTGATAGGTTTCGTTGCCGTAGACGAAATTATTCATCGTCCCCTGCGAAGCGGCAAGAATACCGAGCGCCCCGTACAGCGTGTCGGTAATCGCCTGGGACACCTCGGTGTTGCCGGAGATCACCGCGGCCGGGTAGCGCGGCGAGATCATCGTCTCCGGCGGCACGACCATCTTGAGCGGCTTGAGGCACCCCTCGTTGAGCGGAATCTCGTCGTTGACCAGGGTGCGAAAGACATAGAGCACGGCCGCCCGACACACGGCGGTCGGGGCGTTGTAGTTGCCCGGGTGCTGGGACGAAGTGCCGGTAAAATCGATGACCGCCTCGCGGCGTTCCCGGTCCACCCTGATATCGACGCCAATCTGCTGGCCGCCGTCGAGGTGGTTGATAAAGCCGCCGTCGGTGAGCACGTCGAGAACCCGCCGCACCGATTCTTCGGCATTGTCCTGGACGTGTTTCATGTAGGCATGCACCACGTCGAGACCGAACTGGACCACCATTTTGCGCAGCTCGCTGACACCGGTTTCGTTGGCGGCAAGCTGGGCGGTCAGATCGGCCATGTTCTGGTTGATATTGCGGCACGGATAAGGGCCGGAGGCAAGCAGGCGCCGGGTCTCTTCTTCGCGCAGCCGGCCGTCTTCAACGAGCAGGAAGTTATCGATCAGCACCCCTTCCTCATCGATATGGCGGCTGTCCGGCGGCGACGACCCCGGCGTCCGCCCGCCGATATCGGCGTGATGGCCGCGCGAGCCGACATAGAACAGGATATCCCGGCCGGCCTCGTCGAATACCGGTGTCACCACGGTCACATCGGGCAGATGGGTACCGCCGTTGTACGGGGCATTGAGCATATAGACCGAGCCGGGCCGCATGGTCCCTCGGTTTTCGCGAATGATCGTCTTGACCGAGTCGCTCATCGAACCGAGGTGCACCGGCACATGCGGCGCATTGGCCACCAGGTCGCCGTGCTCGTTGAAAACCGCGCAGGAAAAATCGAGCCGCTCCTTGATATTGACCGAGTAGGCGGTATTGGCGAGTGTCGCGCCCATCTGCTCGGCGATCGACATGAAGAGGTTGTTGAACACCTCGAGCATCACCGGATCGACATGGGTGCCCACCGCCTCCGCCTGGGGGCGCTGCAGGTAGCGGGTCAGGATCAGGTGCCGGCGGTTGTTCAGGGCGGCCCGCCAGCCCGGCTCGACGACCACCGTGCCGGTCGACTCGATAATAATGGCCGGGCCTTCAACGGCCTGCCCCGGCTCGAGAACGGCCCGGTCGAACAACGGCGTGGTCTGCCACTGCCCGGCCATGAATACGTCGGCGCGGGCGATCGGCTCAAAGGGCTGGTCGCCGGGCCCGTCGTCGATAATCTCGTCATCCTGCATCTCGCCGGCACCGACCGCCTCGATCGATACCGCCTCGACCATCAGCCTGCGCTCCCTGGCAACAAAGCCGAATCGCTGCCGGTGAGCCTGTTCGAACGCTTCGCGCATGGCATCACACTGGCCCGCTTCGACGATCAGGGAGGTGTCGGTGCCGTCATAGCGGATATGCACCCGCCGCAGCACGACGATATCTTCTGCCGCCATGCCCTGGCTGACCAGCTCCTGCCGTGCCTCCTCTTCAAGGGGCCGACTTTTCGACTCGATGATAGCCATGATCGGCTCGCCGAGGACATGTTCGATCTGCACCTCGCGCATCGCGGTGATATCGGCCAACCCCATACCATAGGCCGACAGGACGCCGGCGAAGGGATGGAGAAAAATCCGCGTCATGCCGAGGGCGTCGGCCACCAGGCAGGCATGCTGCCCGCCGGCGCCGCCAAAGCAGTTCATCGTGTAATCGGTGATATCATGGCCGCGCTGGACCGAAATTTTTTTGATCGCATTGGCCATGTTTTCCACGGCAATGCGCAGAAAACCGTCGGCCACCAGTTCCGGCGGCTGGACCGGCAGCTCGGTGGACCGGGCGATCTTTTCGGCCATCTCGGCAAATCGTGCGGCCACCGCGTCCCGATCGAGCGGCTGATCGGCGGCGGCGCCGAACACCTGGGGAAAATAGTCGGGCTGGATTTTGCCGAGCATCACGTTGCAGTCGGTTACGGTCAATGGCCCGCCCCGCCGATAGCAGACCGGGCCGGGATTGGCGCCGGCCGAATCGGGGCCGACCCGATAACGGGCGCCATCGAAGTGGAGGATGGAACCGCCGCCGGCCGCCACGGTGTGGATATGCATCATCGGGGCGCGCATCCGCACCCCGGCGACCATGGTCTCGAAACTGCGCTCATAGGCACCGTCGTAATGAGCCACATCCGTCGACGTGCCGCCCATGTCAAAGCCGATCAACTGCCGGTAACCGCTCATTTCACCGGTCTTGACCATGCCGACCACACCGCCGGCCGGACCGGACAGGATCGCGTCGCGCCCCTGAAACATCCGGGCATCGGTCAGGCCGCCGTTGGACTGCATGAACATCAGCCGCGGCCCGTCATCACCGCCGCCCCCGAGATCGCCCGCCACCTGATCGACGTAACGCCGCAGGATCGGCGACAGATAGGCGTCGACCACCGTGGTATCGCCGCGCGGTACCAGTTTCATCAGCGGGCTCGCTTCATGGCTGGTCGACACCTGCGTATAGCCGATGGAGCGGGCCAGCGCGGCCGCCCGCTGTTCGTGCCGCGGATAGCGATAGGCATGCATGAAGACGATGGCCACGGCACGGATGCCGCGCTCATAGGAAGCACGCAGGCTGCGGCCCAACTCCTCCTCGTCGAGCGTGCAGATCACCTCGCCCCGGGCATCGAGCCGTTCACTGACCTCGGCAACCTCCTCGTAGAGCAGTTCCGGCAGCACGATGTGGCGATCGAAGAGCCGCGGCCGGTTCTGATAACCGATTCGCAACGCATCGCCGAAGCCCTTGGTGATCACGAGCAGGGTCCGGTCTCCGGTGCGTTCGAGCAGCGCATTGGTGGCCACCGTCGTCCCCATCTTGACGTGTTCGATGCGTTCGGTCGGGATCGGCTCGCGCGTGCCGATCCCGAGCAGTTCACGGATGCCCTGGACGGCCGCATCATCATACTGTTCAGGATTCTCCGACAGCAGTTTGTGGGTGACGATAGTGCCATCGGGCCGACGGGCGACGACATCGGTGAAGGTTCCGCCTCGATCGATCCAGATGCGCCAGGTCCTACTGTCTTTCGTTTCCATGGTCATTCCGCGGAGAAAGGGTTATGCTGTAATGAAATGGCGGCCGATAAAATTTTTTATCGACATTTTGTCAGCGTAATGCCATAATGCCATCAGGACAACGGAATTGCAAGATCATAGTGGGTGCCATTTCCTTTCCGTTTATGGTGGTTTTACCCTGCTGGTCACTGTCTTTCCACTGATTCTCCTATGTTTCTCCTTGTCATCAAAAAAGAACCATGGCATAGTTTGACGGATTCAACACAAAAAGATATTTCCCGGAATCATTACCGTTTTTTATCATGAAAGCAGGCATGTATGTAACCGAAAAGGTTATTAATCAACCAACACGGCACATGCTCAATGTGCCCAAGCATGCGTTATAAACGCGCTCAAAGGAGGAGTGGATGAAAAAGATAACCCTATCGTTTATTGTGGCTGTTCTCTCCATGGGTCTGAGCCTGCCCGTTCTGGCGCTGGAAAAGCTCGATCTGGCAACAACGTATTCCGGAGCAAATCTTCATGCGGAGACCTGCCGGGAAGTGGCCAAGCGCATCGAGGAAGCGACTAACGGGGAAATCGTCGTCAATGTGCATGAAGGCGGAGCCTTGGGCCTTAAAGATGAAGATCATTTCACCGCGATTCAGGACGGTATCGTCCCCATGGCGAGTGTTCTGATGGGTGCGGCAATCGGCACTTCTCCCATATACGCACTGAGCACCTCTCCGTTCCTCGTCAAGGGCTTCGAGGAAGCAAAGCTTCTCCATGATATAGCGAGGCCATATTATGACAAGGAAGCAAAAAAACACAACCAACTGATCCTCTATACCGCACCGTGGCCCCCCAGTTCCATCCATGCCAAGCGCCCCATCGAAAAATTCGAAGACATCCAGGGACTGCGCATCCGCACGTATGACAAGAACGGGACGGACGTCCTGAAAAAGGCTGGTGCCAACGCCGTCGTCATGTCCTGGGGTGATGTTTACCCGGCGCTTGCCACAGGAACCATCGATTCGGTCCTCACCTCCTCGACCAGCGCCGTGGCCGGCAAGTTCTGGGAAGTGCTCTCGGACACCACCCGCGTCAATTTCGCCATTCCCCTCAACATGATCAACATCAACCTTGATACATTCAACGGGTTGACGAAGGAGCAACAGGAAACCCTGGTGAAGATCGGCGAGGAAATGGAAATACGCCAGTGGAAAATTGCAGAAGAATCCATGGCGGCCGAGGAAGCCATCCTTGAGGAAAACGGCATGACCATCCACCGCGATGTCTCCGATGAGCTGGCCTCCAAACTGAGAGAGAGCGGTGGGGATATCATTCAAGACTGGCTCGAGAATACCGGAAAAGACGGCAAAGCCATTCTCGATGAGTTTGAACAGAAAAGAAATACCCTTTAAGACACGTCCGCTTGAATCTTGAAAACCATCCCATGGTCGACCGGCTGCTGAGAGCGGCGAATCTGCTCTCAGCAGCCGGCATCGTTATGAGCGGAGTTCTGTTTTCGCTGATGACCCTGCTCATACTTGCAGAGGTTTTGCTGCGGACGTTTTTCGATAAATCGACACTGGTGGCGAGTGAATATTCGGGCTATTTGCTGGCGGCGATGATCTACCTGGCACTGGCGTATTCGTTCCGGGAAGGCGCTCAGATTCGCATCAGCTTCATGAAGGAGCGCCTAAAGGGACTGCCCCTTCACATTCTTGAAATCGTCTGTACGAGTATCGCTGCCATTCTATGCATCCTGTCCTCGATTTTCCTCTGGGACATGGTGAAGACCACTTTTGAGCGTGGAGTTGTCGCCTACTCTGTTGTGGAAACCCCCCTGTGGATCCCCCAGTCTGCCGTGCTTGCAGGAATGGTGCTTTTGTTGTTTCAGGTGCTGGCCTACCTGCTTTATCTGATATTTCGAGGTCCGGGCGCCGTGGAATCGAGTCCGGTTAACATATGAATGATTCCGGGGCCCAGGCACCGTGGAATCAGATCCGGTTAACATATGAATGTAATGCTTTTTACCGTGTTGGCCCTGGTGTTCGGCTTCCTGGGCGCCGGTGTATGGATAGCTTTATCCCTTATTGCAACAGCCGGCATCAGCTTGGAATTATTCACATCTATGCCGGTGGGGAAAATATGGGCTCAGGCACTCTTCAACAGCCTCAACAACTGGGCTCTTGCCGCACTACCCATGTTCATTTTTCTCGGGGAAATAATCTTGCGGACCCGCATGTCGGAACTGCTTTTCGAAGGTCTGAGACCCTGGGTCCAGTTCATCCCGGGACGCCTGCTGCATACTAATGTCGTAGGGAGTGCGATCTTCGCCGCTGTTTCCGGCTCCTCGCCGGCGACGGCCGCAACCATCGGCAAAATCACCCTTTCGCAACTGGACACAGAAGGATATGACAAGAACCTGAGTTACGGTTCGCTGGCCGGAGCGGGAACCCTGGGCCTTCTCATCCCTCCCAGCATCGTTCTTATCATCTACGGCGTTCTCGCCGAGGTTTCCATCGGACAGCTCTTCATCGCGGGCGTTTTGCCGGGCATAGTGCTGGCGGGACTATACAGCGGTTACGTGATGGTGCGAGTCCTTATCAATCCGAAGCTTGCCCCCACTCATAAGGTTTCCTTCACCTGGAAACAGCGGTTCACCGGCCTGTTAAAGCTGTTTCCCGTGATGTTTCTGATTATCTTCATCCTCGGATCCATATACGCCGGGTTTGCCACACCTTCCGAGGCCGCGGCGCTGGGCGTACTCGGCGCCGTCGTCATTACCTGGATGCTCGGCGACTTGTCGCGGCAAAATATTATCAACTCGCTGAAGGGTACGCTCAATACCTCCGCCATGATCTGCTTTATTATTGCAGGTGCCAGCTTTCTTTCCGTAGCTATGGGTTATCTCAGACTGCCCGCAATGGTGGCGACGTACATCGGATCCCTTGGTTTGAGTCCCTATGCATTGATATTGATTTTTACCTGTTTTTATATCATTCTCGGCTTCTTTCTCGACGGCATTTCGATGATTGTCATGACGCTGCCGATCAGTCTGCCCCTCGCGGTCCTTTCCGGTTTCGATCCGGTCTGGTTCGGAATTTTTCTCGTCCTCGTCATCGAGGCGGGCCAGATCACACCGCCCGTGGGCTTCAACCTTTTCGTTCTACAGGGCTTGACGGGAGAACCGCTCGAGAGGATTGTGAGAGCGGCGCTACCCTTCTTCCTTCTCATCCTGGTTGCCATCGTCATAATTACCGCATTTCCCGACATCGCTCTGATGCTGCCGAAGCTGATGATACAGAGTTGATCCGGGTGATTTTTCACGAGAGGGCCATATGAAAAACGCTATAGATCTTCGCATCCATCATGGAGACGGAAAAACAGAACCGGTCCAGTTCGAGGTGAAACGGCTTTTCAATGCCGGCTGGGTGGGGCGCAATCAGGCTGCTTTGCAGCACCATATCGACGAGCTCGCAGCCGTGGGCGTACCGACGCCGAAACACGTGCCAACACTTTTCGCTCTGGGCAATTTTCTCCTCACTACCTCGGATTCGATCCAGGTTCACGGCGAAGACACGTCCGGGGAAGTGGAATATGTCCTCCTGTGGCACAAGGGAAAAATCTTGGTCGGAGTGGGATCGGACCATACCGATCGCCGCCTGGAAAAGCATTCCCTTCCCAAGGCAAAGAATCTTTGCATGAACGTCATGGCCGCCGACGTGTGGCCTTTTGACGAGGTAAAGGAGCACTTCGACGATCTGCGCCTTGAGTGCACCGTTACCCGCGAAGGGAAGATATCCCTTTACCAACAGGACACCCTGGGGTCACTCCTCGGTCCGAATTACTGGGTTTCCGACTTGGAGAAGCGTTTAGGTCGAAAGGAAGACGGACTTGTTTTCTTTTCCGGAACGATCGGGACTGTGAAAGGACTCGTTACCGGGGAAGCCTATTCGTTCAAAATGGATGATCCCGTTCTGAAGCGCAGCATCGAACACCGCTATGCCTGCGAAGTACTGACCGGCGCCATCGAGGATTATTGACTTATCGGAACACCCTCTGAGCATTACCGTAATACAAATTCGGGTTTTAAGAAAACCTGAAGAAAACCTGGATGGGCCATCCACCATACGCAAGGGGGGCGATCCATGAGCATCGCCTGGAGCATACTCCTACCTGGCCTGCCGCTGTCATCCGAACGCGGGGCGCTGGGTTGGAGCACCGTCACGCTGGTGCGAACCGGCGGCCGGATTATTCTGATCGATACCGGTTCCTTTGGAGACAGGGCTCTTCTCCTCTCTCGACTCGAAGACGAAAAAATCAGGCCCGCAGATGTGGATTTGGTCTTCCTAACTCATTTCCATTTCGATCATGTCCTCAATTTCGATCTGTTTGAAGATGCCGTCTTCCGACTTTCCGAGAGGGAGATGAAATACGTGAAGGATGAGGAGTTTCGAAGAGCGGGGGATCCCTATGTGCCATTTGCCGTCTTTGACAAGATCGATCCGCGGATCGATCCTTTTGCCGAAGGTGCGGAAGTGGCACCGGGCATCAGGGCCGTGGGACTTCCCGGGCATACGCCCGGTTTATGCGGATATCTGCTGGAGGAGAAGAGGATTCTTATCGCCGGGGATGGAGTAAAGAACGCGTGGGAGTTTATCCGAAAGGTGCCACCTCCCGCTTTCGGAAGTCGGGACGATGCGCTTGCGAGCTACCGGCGTGCCGCCTCCTGCACTTCCATAATCATTCCCGGACATGACCGCCCGTTTCGGATTCCCGTGGCAGAGCGCGTCGAATACCTGCAGGAGTGCTCAATCGAAGTAACCTCGGCGGGAGATCCACACGCTGAATCCCCCCGAAAAACCATTTTCCCCTGATTTTTATCACCGAATAAACAGCAGGCATCCACATTTCTCGATGCTTGGCTTGGCCACGCCAGAACCTCCACTAGCAAGATGCGGGTTTGCTTTATAGATACCCTGAAAAACATCAAGGCACCATTGCTGCATATTACGACTATCCAATTTCAAACAAGCCCGGCATGATGGGCGGATAATGGGAATCAGAGCGACGACGCCGCCCTGGCTGCCTGGTCGTAGAGGCCCGACATGAAGCGCAGGACGACGGCGGCGCGGCTGACCTCGATGCCTTCCCGGTCAAACGAGGTGAAAGCCGATACCAGGCAGCGCTCGCGCACATCCCGATAGGCTTCACAGGCTCGCCGTCCGTCATCGGTGGAACAATAGTAGATTTCCTTGCCGCGCTTTTCCCGGCCGACGAGGCCCGCCTTGACCAGTTTCTTCAAGGCATAGTTGACCGTGTGCTGGTCCTCCACATGGAGCACGAAACAGATGTCGGCCAGCCGTTTACTGCGGTTGCGATGATTGACGTTGTGCAGGACGAGGACCTCGAGCGAACTGAAATCGGGATAGCCGGCCGCGGCCATGCACTGCACGATCCAGCGGCTGAACGCGTTGTTGGCGGTAATCAAGCCGTACTCCAACTCACTCATCTGCCAGCCGCCCGCCGAGGCGAGATGCTCGGATGAAACAATCGGGCTGAAGTGTTTCAGATCAAGATTCTGCTGTTTGCCGCTCATAACCTTCGCTGCGCCTCCTCTTTCTTGTCCTCCTGCCAGACTCAGACCATACCAGAAGCCCGGTCCGCTGCCAACTGTCAGAAACATCTCTCCGGGACACGGCGCCATCCGATCAGAGGCGGCAGTTCCAGACAACGGGCGAAAAAAATATCGCCCCTTTCATGCAACCCTATTCTGTTTCTATTCTGTTTCTAACCGGCTTATCGCATTATAGGCTATGAGTTCTCGAGCGTAAGCTCCGGTCGGGTCAACGACAAGGCACGCCACCACCTGTCCCTGGAGACGATATGATCGGCATCATCACTGCAGCGATCTAAAAACTGACCGGATCGTCTCCGCATGCAGCTTATTGCCCCCGCCGTCATTGTTATTTTCGCCCTGCTGACTTCTTCGATTTCTGCTGCAGCTCGCTCGTTTCAACCATGGCGCGACTACCCCGAGTTTGACGACCCATCGGCGGCACGGGTGGTCTGGCAGCTCGATTTTGCCGGGGCAAAAACCCCCGCCAGAACATTTTTGTCGGAGCGGGGATTTGTCTTCGAAAAAGAGATGGCCATTGACGGCAAAATCCAGCTTTTTACAGAAAGAAACCGCTTGGTCCTGCAGGCCGTACTCCCCGCGTTCGGCCTTGCAACCAAACGGGACCTGCCGCCCACCACGGCCAATTGGCTGCTCGTCGAATGGGGGGTCGACCGGTTTCCGCAAACCGCCGACTGGCAGCGTGGGGTGCGGCGGGAAGCGGTCATGGTCTACCTCTTTTTCGGGCAGCCGCAACCGGCCGATCGTTTCTTTCTGCCGCAATCGCCTTATTTCATCGGTCATTTCCTCGGACAATTCGAACAGCTCCGGCAGCCGTTCACCGGCAGAAGTTATCGGCAGACCGGACGCTATGTCTGCCTGGCCACCCCTGAACCGGGACAGCTTGTCTCGAGCGCGTTTCACTTCGCCGACGCCTTTCGCCGCTGGTATCACAGCGAAACGGTACCCCCGGTAACCGGTATCGCCATCGCGGTGGATACCAGCGGCCTGCCGGACGGCACTTCTTCGGCGTTCATTAACCGCATCGCCCTGGTGCATAACCAACAGCAAAGGTAATCATGTTTACCGTCGATCAAGTCCTCAACGACTATTACCCCACCCTCTTGGAGCGAAAACGATGCACGGCGCTGCTCAAACCAATCCTGCGCAGACTCCTGCACGAAGCGTCATTTCTTGAGTTTGCCGAGCGCTATCCCCATCTGCAGGGGATCGAATTCATCGAACAGGTCTTTGAATATTTCAATTTCAGCTATACGGTATCCGATCGTGAACGGGAGCACATCCCGGCTACCGGCAAAGTGATCATCATCGCCAATCACCCGATCGGCTCTCTGGACGGTCTGGCCCTGCTCAAACTGGTGCACGAGGTGCGTTCTGATGTCAAAATCGTCGTCAACGATCTGTTGTTCTCCATTGCGCCATTGCGCACCCTGCTCCTGCCGGTCCCGGTCCTGACCGGCATCGCCGGCAGACGGCACATTCAGCGGATTCAGCAGGCCCTGGCCGAGGACACGGCGGTCATCTTTTTCCCTGCCGGCGAGGTGTCCCGACTCGCCCCCCAGGGGATCAAGGACGGCCCCTGGCAGCACGGGTTCCTGTCTCTGGCCGAGCGCGCCAAAGCACCGATCCTGCCGGTTCATATCGGCGCCCGCAATTCCGGTCCCTTCTACCTCGCCTCGGTGTTGGCCAAGCCGCTGTCTACGCTGATGCTCGTCGGGCAGATGTTCTACCAGCGGGAAAAGCAGATAAAAATCACCATCGGATCACTGATCCCTTATCGCGCCTATCGTGCGCTCCCTCTGCCGCGCCCGGAAAAGGTCGGATTATTCAAAAAACACCTCTACCGGATCGGCGCCGGCAAAGGACCGCTGCTTCCGACCGAAACCGCCATCGCCAGACCGGAGCGCCGAAGCGAGCTGAAAAAGGGTGTGGAGCAGGCTGAACGGCTCGGCACGACGCCGGACGGCAAGGCCATCTACCACTTCACCGGCGCCGACTGCCCGGTGGTATTGCGCGAAATCGGCAGACTCCGGGAACGAACCTTCCGCACAGTCGGCGAGGGAACCGGAAAACGAAGGGATATCGACCGCTTCGACACCTATTACGAGCACCTTGTCCTGTGGGACGAAGACGACCTCGAAATCGCCGGTGCCTATCGCTTCGTCGATGCCGGCAGAGCGATCCGGGACCACGGACCGGGCGGGATCTACTCCAGCAGTCTGTTCTCGCTTGATCCAGCCGGCAATCCGTTTCTGGACAGCGGCCTGGAACTGGGACGCAGTTTCGTCCAGCAGCGCTATTGGGGAAAACGCAGTCTCGACTATCTGTGGTACGGCATCGGCGCCTTTCTCCGCCACCACCCCCAGTTCCGCTACCTGTTCGGTCCGGTCAGCATCAGCAACGACATGCCGCAACTGGCTAAAGAGCTGCTCATATCCTTTTATCGCCTCTATTTTTCCCCGGCGTCGAATCGCTGCTATTCACGAAACCCGTTCGTCTTTTCCCAATCGCAATCAGAGCTCGGCAACACATTTTCCGGCAGCGATTACCGACAGGATTTCACCAGGCTGAAACTGCTGCTCGGCAATCTCGGTACCGCGGTTCCACCACTCTACAAGCAGTATACCGAATTGTGCGAGCCGGGCGGCGTCGTCTTTCTCGATTTCAATGTCGATCCCGATTTCAACAATTGCGTGGATGGACTGGTGATCGTCGACACGCAGCTGCTCCGGCAGAACAAACGAAAACGTTACATGGAGGAATCAATTCTGGTATAATTGAGAGCGATTTCCAATCACGTGCTGCGGGAGGTGGTCCCAGCCGATCACCGACACTCTTTCACCACCGCTACGGACACCCATCATGCCCAAACGAAAAAAAGTATTCGTCATTGATACCAATGTCATCCTGCACGACAGCACCTGCATTCACCATTTCGACGAACACGATATCATCATCCCGATTACCGTTCTCGAGGAACTCGACCAGTTCAAGAAAGGCAGTCAGATCATCAATTATCATGCCCGCGAGTTCGTCCGCGAACTCGATGCACTGAGCACCGACAAACTCTTCAACGGCGGCATCCGTATCGGCGCCGACAAAGGCAGTATCGCCATCCGCCTGGAGATGGACCCGCACCCCGACCTCCTGCCGTTTTTCCCCAACATGGACAAGCAGGATCATCGCATCCTCAACATCGCCTATCACATTGCCAGACAACAGAGCAAACCGGTCATCCTGGTCAGCAAGGATGTCAACCTGCGCATGAAGGCCCGCTCCATCAAGCTGATGGCCGAAGACTACACCACCGATCACGTCCGCGACCCGGCTCATCTCTATTCGGGTTGCCGCTATGAAGAAAACGTCACCGCCCGACTGATTGAGAAACTCTATGAAGCCGGAGGCGAATTCGGTCTGAACGATTACGCTCCGGAAACCGCGCTCCAGCCCAACGAGTTTCTGGTGCTGCGCAACGGCAAGAAATCGGCGCTGGCTACGTACACGATGACCGGCTACGACGGCACGTTCTCCATCAGGCGGGTCAACAAGGAAAGCGTCTACGGCATCACTCCGCGCAATGCCGAGCAATCCTTTGCCGTCAGCGCCCTGCTCAACCAGGACATCAAGCTGGTAACCATCACCGGCAAGGCCGGCACCGGCAAGACCCTGCTCGCGCTGGCCGCCGCCCTGGAGACCCGCTCACATTACCGGCAGATCCTGCTGACCCGCCCGGTCATGCCGCTGTCCAACAAGGATATCGGCTATCTCCCCGGCGATATCCAGTCCAAGATCAAACCCTATATGCAGCCGCTCTATGACAATCTCGGCGTCATCCGCGGTCAATTCCCGGAAAAGAGTGAGATGTACCAACGCCTGCAGAAAATGCTCGACGAAGAAAAGCTGGCCATCGAACCGCTCGCCTATATCCGCGGCAGAAGCCTGGTCAAGATGTATATGATCGTCGACGAGGCCCAGAACCTGACCCCGCATGAAGTGAAGACCATCATCACCCGCGCCGGCGAGGGAACGAAAATCGTCTTTACCGGAGACATCAACCAGATCGACCACCCCTATCTCGGCATCAGGTCAAACGGCCTGAGCAATTTGATCGACAAGATGCAGGGCCAGGCGCTGTACGCGCACATCGACCTGCGCAAAGGGGAGCGCTCGGAACTCGCCGATCTGGCCAGCGACATCCTGTAAACACCGCCGACACCCCTTTCATCACCTGCAAGCCGGGAACAATCCGGATACCCGTCACCTATGCCATGACTTCGCCTCTACTACGCAGATCCAGCCTTGTCCCCTTCCTGCGCGGCAGAATTCCCGGTCAACTGGTCCTGCAATATACCAACCACTGCAACGGAGATTGTCCGCAATGCGGGATGCGTCGATCACGGAACATCAACCGATGCACACTCGACAAGAAGCACGTCAAACGTATCATTGACCTGGCAGCAAAGCAGGGCGTGCAGGCCTTGTCGTTCACCGGAGGAGAGCCGCTGCTCTTTCTCGATGACCTTGTCGAACTGATCGATCACGCCGACCGTGCCGGCATCCCCTTTATTCGCACCGGAACCAACGGTTTTCTCTTCCGCGATCCACATTCACCCGGTTTTACCCGGCGCATCGAGACAATAGCTGGGAAACTGGCCGGCACCGCACTCTACACATTCTGGATCAGTATCGATTCCGCAGACCCAGATACTCACGAAGCTATCAGAGGTTTCACCGGCATCGTAGAAGGTATCAAAAAAGCATTGCCGATCTTTCACGAGCATGGCATCTATCCGGCCGCTAACCTCGGGATCAATCGAGCAGCCGGTGGCCCCGAAAGCAGGATTTTCCTGACCGACACAACAGAAAAGCAGTTTTTGACCGCCTACAAAGACGCCTTCAGCCGCTTCTATCGCTCTGCCTGCGACCTTGGCTTTACCACCGTCAATGCCTGTTACCCGATGAGCGAGCAGCGCGAAGAAGAGCAACAGCTCTGCGGCTCCACTTCAAAATCTCTCTATGGAGCTGCCTCAGACAACGACTTGGTTTGCTTTAGCAGAAAAGAAAAAGTATTAATTTTTCAGGCTCTTTTTGACACCATCCCGAAGTTCCGCGGACAGATCAGGATTTTTACTCCGCGCTGCACGCTGCACGGGCTGATACATAAATACACCGCCGCACAATCGACACTCTTTCCCTGCCGGGGTGGGCAAGACTTTTTTTTCGTCAGCTGCGAAAACGGTACTATCTCGCCCTGCGGCTATCGACATGAAACGTTTGACGTGCTGCCCAACTTGCAAGGGCGCCCAAATCCCGCTGCCGGTTGCGACCTGTGCGAGTGGGAGTGTTTCCGCGATCCCTCTGATGTCCTCGGACCCTTTGCGATGGCATTCAACTTCCCGGTCCGGTTGCTCCGCACAATAGTCAAAGACCCACGTTTTTTCCAGATTCTGCTTACTGACCTGAACTATTATAGAGCCTGCGGCTTTTTCAACGGACGCCGTGCCCCCCGATGGCAGGCCTTGAAACGATTCGAGCGATAATCGACGGACCTTCGTAGCTTTGCTGCATATCGACACCAACATCACGGCTGCCAACGAACACCGCCGGATCGATGAACAATCAGCGTCTCTTTTCGCTATCGGCCCATTTCCAGAGGTCGCACAGTACTCGCGCGTTCGGCGGCAGCTTGATCCGCGTAACGCGAAACCAGACCAGCCCCGCGACCAGGCAGACGGCTGCAACAAGGATGATAAACGATTTCATTCTTACTATCCGCACCTTTCAGGTTTACTGACATGACGCTGTGACGCGTCGATACCATGCGGATGGTAAGAAATTCGTGTTTGGTTTTGATGAGCGTTCGATGCGGATTGGGTGAGGATCAGGAGGTCGGCGTCACCCGCTCGACCGTGATTCCGCTGTCCCAGAGTTGGCTGAGCAATTCCTCGCTTTCCCGGCCCCTGATTTCGATGCTGACCAGCTGTTGATCGCGGCTGAAACCATGATGCTGGATGATTGCCAGAATCTCTCTATTGTGCCTCTGGAACGCTTTGATCATCTTGAAAAAGGACTCCGGTCGACGATCCATCTTCAGATCGAGACGGGTCCCGGCCCCCTCGGTGGTCATGATATCGAGAAAGGCGTCGAGCACATTGGTGATGCTGATAATGCCGACCAGCTGCCCGTTCTCGACCACCGGCAGGCCGTCGATCTTGTTGCGGCGCATCTTTTCAACCGCCTCGAGCAGAGCTGCATCGGGAGTCACCGTAATCGGGGTGGTCGTCATCACCGCGGCGATCGGGGTCGTGGTACTCAGGTACTCCATTTCCTGACTGCTGTCGGAATCGAGGATGGAGGGCATGACTTTTTCTATGTCACCGGGACTGACGATGCCCACCAGGGTGTCGCCTCCTACCACCGGCAAGCGCCGGATCCGGTAGGTGGCGAACAACTCGCGGGCCTGGGCCAGACTCGTCTCCGGGGAAATACTGACAACATCGCGTTTCATCCACAATTCGACATACATGACACGTCCTTCCTTATTCTCTGTCCGACCTACAGGACGATGTTCTGCAAGGGGTTCCTGCTCGAGTAAAAGGCAATCTTCTGGGTCTCGCTGTTGAGCGCAAAAAAGCCCTCCCGGCAGCTGTGTTTCAAAACCGCTTCGCTGTTGCCGATGCGAATAGTCGCCCCGGCCTGAATGATACCGGCAATCTCGATTTTCTGGGCACAGGCAAAGCGCAGACCGCCGGAGGTGTCGTCATCCGCCGAAACCGGGATGAGGTTGAAGTCCTGCAACGCTCTGCGACAGTCGGCCAACTCTTCTTCATGCTCCTCAAGATCGGCTGAAGTTCCGCCCGGGCCGAGCCGATGGCGCAGCCTGAAAACCACCTCCTCGCACGCCGTCCGCCTCTCCGTCAGCTGCCTGAGCCGTTCGAACCGCTCGTAATCAACGGCCGCCGCCAGAGAGGAATGGGGACTGGAGTCAGTATCCACCTGGAACAACGATAATGACGCTCCACCATAAAGCTTGGAGCCGATGATGCGCGACTCCGCACCGGAAGTCAGCGAGCCGAGACAACGGACTTCGGCGAAATACGCCTCCTTGGCGATATGCACCGCGCCCTGGCAGATAATGCGTCCCTCTTCCAGATAATGCAAAAAAACATCACCGCCGGCTTCGATGATCGACTGTTTTCCGGTCACGCCGCCCCGGGCGATCACATTGGCACCGGCTACCTGGCCGGATTCAACGATACCGTTGATCAGGACGTCGCCACCGGCCTTCAGCATGAAACCGGGCCTGACCGACCCGCCCACTTCCACGCCACCTTTGCTGCGTACGTTGCCGGTGGTAAAATCGATGTCCTCGGGAATAACCTGTTTGGAGGTCACCTTGATCGTAGTATCGTTGACCACCGACACCACCCCACCGCAAGCGGCCCTGATCTGTCCGGTCCGTTCGTCGTAAACAATATCGGCACTGGACTTGATGGACAAATCCTTGCCCGGGGTCTGCGGCACCTCTTGACCGAACACGTTGATTCCCGACAAGCCCGCCGTGGCGGCAATCCTGGTGGCCAGCAGCTGTCCGGCATCGACGCCGATGAACACGTTGCGCTCCTTGAAATCGATACTGCCGTCGGACTGTTCGCGTCCCGGCTGTTCACCGACCTGTACTTCAATGCGCAATTTGCCGTTCTGTCCATTCACCGGCATCCGGCCACGGGCAATAACCAGGCCGAGCACCGGGGTGCGTTCACCGTGCACCTTTTCATGGGCGCCGGCAATCGCTTTTTCACGCACACCCCATCGGATATCCGCCTGTTCGAGTTGTTCGACGATCTGTTGCTGAGCAGGCGCCGGATAGCCGTCGAAGGGAGGATACAGGTTCAGCTTGACCGACCAGCCGTCCTCACTGATAGCGAGCAGCGGTTCAATCTCAACGATCACCACCCGGGCCGACCCCTCTTTTTTCGTGGTCATGCGGGGATACCCGGAAACCACGGCAAGCAGACCTCGCTTATCGGCGCTGTACTCGACATGAGCCCCCGGTGTCAAAACGATTTCCTGTGCTGTTTTCCCATCTGAACCACCCGGCTCGAGGGATGCCAGCAAGGTGCCGGCAGGGAGCCACTGGCTGACCTCGAAACTCCTGGCCTCCTCTCCTTCCCCGACTTTGATCGTGCCGGTTCTAAAATGCTGCTTAAAACTCACAATACCCTTCCCCGTTGTTCCGCGCTGTTCGCATGCGTCGTCATTTCAAATCCACAGGACCACATCGCCGGCGGTATCGGCCGGATAGGGCGATCCGTCCTGCACCTCACGCCTGCTATTATAGCATACTTTCTGGAAAAATAACGCACGGGTGCTTCCACCACTCTCCCTGCTGCCCGGCAAGCTGTCCGTGCCGGTGCAATTTTCAAACAATGCCGCTGACGATCTCGCCGCCAATGGTTATTGTAGGAGTGCGTTGCGCAATCGGCCGGTACTGACCATCCGTCCGTTTGTGCAGAACAAAAAAAAGGGGCCTGCATCACTGCAGGCCCGATATGTAAAGGCTCATAAGAGCCGGTGGGAATGATACCGAAAGGGATTTTTCGCTACGGCAGGGCAAATGTAATGATCGAAATCGAATTTGCAAGCATCTTTTTTCAAAAAATCGCCGGGCCGATCCATTTCATGCAGACGGCCGGCCACCACAACCAGCGGGTACGCCGATGAAGATCCTGGTTATTCTGGGAAGCCCCCGAAAAAAGGGCAACAGCGAAACCATCGCCGGCATCGTCTCCGAGAATGTGCAGCAGCACCTCGGTGGGTCGGTCGACGTGGTCCGGCTCGCCGGCCACAAAATCGCCCCGTGCATCGGTTGCGGCGGCTGCGCCAAGACCGGCCTCTGCGTCATCGAGGACGACATGGGTGACCTCTATCCGATCATTGATGCGGCCGACATCATCTTGCTGGCAAGCCCGACCTATTTTTACGGACTCAGCGCCCAGACCAAGGCGTTTATCGACCGTATCCAGGCCCGCTGGTCGCGGAAGTACCTGCTCGATACCAGGATTCGCGAACAGGACCGGCGCCGGGGCTATCTGATCTGTACCGCCGCCACCCAGGGCAAGCGATTGTTCGACGGTTCCATCCTGGTGGCTAAATCGTTTTTCGACGCACTGGATGTCGCCTACGGCGGCGAACTGCTGGTCAGGGGGGTGGATGAAAAGGGCGCCGTCCAGAAGCACCCGGACGAGGTGCGTCGGGCCGGCGACTTTGCCCGGCGGATCAGCGAGGAGTTCCGCTCATGAAGCCATCGCTTTTCTTTCTGTCTTGCTGTCTCCTCGCCCTGATCACTGCCGCCTGCTCATCGGGTAACGGCTGGCGCCAGGCCAGCCGTGAGTCGGCCGGTATCGCGCCCGACCCGGCGACCACGAAGGAAGCCGTTCTTCATGTTTACGGCGCCGACGCCTGGGGTGGCGCGGCTGGTTTGCGATCCATACCTGGATTGCCAACCACGTTCCGCAGCTCGGCCTGCGGCTGCCGTTTTCCGCGATCGGCAGCCGCTATGCCAGCCGGTAATCGAGCGCTCAAACGAAGCACCTGGACGACGATATCCTTGATGGCATGCAGGGATTAGCACCATTTCAAGGATTGCATTGTTTTTCCTGGCCATCGTTTACCGTCATATCCGGCCGTAACGGTCAGGCTCCGGCTATCGCCTCGCGTTGTCTATCGGACCCCTCGTCGCTTTCACAAGCAGCCACGCGGTTCCCGGCCAGGCGTTGGCCCCGGAACTGCTCCGAGTTTGCCTATCTGGTTCCCCGCTGCCCCTCAATCAATTCCCCATGGCCAGATTCGGCAGGAACAGGGCAATCTGCGGGAAAGTGATAAGCAGGATCGTGGCCAGCACGAGAATGAGCAGAAACGGCAGAGCGTGACCGATCACCTCGAGGTAGGGCCGCCTGAAAATCAGCTGGGCGGTAAAGATATCGCAGCCGAACGGCGGGGTCGCCGAACCGATTGCCGCCTGCAGCGTAACCAGGGTACCAAGCAGGATGGGATCGACACCGGCGCCGACCACATAGGGTTGAAAAATCGGGCTGAGAATGAATATCGCCACGATCGGATCGACGAACATGCAGGCGACGAAATAGACCACCACGACGATGGTCATCACCCAGAGCATGGACGGGTCCGGGCCAAAGAGCGGCGGCAGCAGTTTTGCCGGGATCTGCAAAAATCCGATCAGAAAGGAAAAGGCCTGTCCGGCACCCACCAGGATAAAGACCACGCCCGTGATCACTCCGGTCTGCAGAAAGGCATCGATGACCCGCTCCCAGGTCAGGCTGCGATAGATAATCAACTCCAGGATCAGGGCGTAGAAAACCGCCGCCGCCGAGGCCTCGGTCGGGCTGAGCAGTCCGGTATAGATGCCGCCGACGATAATCAGCGGAAAGCCCATGACCGGCAGCCCTTCCCTGACCGCGATCAGGCGCTCCGACCAGCTGGCTCTGGGCAGGGTGGGAATTTTCTTGATCTTGGAATAGGCGTAGCAATACAGCGAAAACATCAGCAGGATCATCAACCCCGGCAAGATTCCGGCCAGAAAGAGCATGCCGATCGAGGTGCTGGTGGCCACGCCGTAGACGATGAAGCCGATGCTCGGTGGAATGAGAAAGGCGATGTCGCTGGCGTTGATGATCAGCCCCAACGTAAAGGAACTCTTGTAACCGGCCTCGAGCAGCATCGGTCGCATGGTCCCGCCGATGGCCGCAACAGTGGCCTGGGTCGATCCGGAAACCGCGCCGAACAGCGTGCAGCTGGCATTGGTGGTGATCGGCAAGCCGCCGGGAAGATGGCCGACGAAGACCTTGAGCATGGTGATCAGCCGTTTTGCCGAGGTTCCGGACGTGATCAGGCTGGCCGACAGGATGAACATCGGCACGCAGACCAGGGCCGGCGGGGTCATGCCGGTGATCACCTGCTGCACCATGGTGATCATCATCCGGGGAGCCAGATCGGGCATATAGACAAACAGATAGAGCAGCAGCGAGCCGAGCAGGGTCACCATGAACGGAAACCCGAGCAGCAGCATGGTCGCCAAAGAGACCGCAAACAGAGTCATACCGTTTCTCCCCCTATCTCTTCATCTGCATACTCGCTCTCCTGATCGGGTGACTGCCAGGGATCCTTCTCGATGATGTTTTTCAGGATGGTTCGCAGATACTGGATGCTGGCCAGGCCGAAGCCGATCGGGATGATCACGTAAAAAATCCACTTCGGCAGGCGCAGGGCCGGAGTCATATGGCCGCGGGACATCGCGTTGATCAGATACTCCCAGGACGCCCAGGCCATCATCGCCATGACGATGGCGCTGACCAGGGAAATGACGATGATAAAGACTTTTTCCATCTTCGGCGGCATCGCATCGAGAAAAGCCCCCATGCGGATGTGACGCGCTTTGCGGACGCCGTAACTGACCCCGGTGAAGGTGATCAGCATCACCAAAAACATGGAAATTTCTTCGGCGAAATAGATGCTCTGAAAAAAGGTCCGGGCCGCAACATTGGCCATCAGCAAGACGGCCAGCGCCGCGACACAGACGACCAGCACGGAAACTTCCACCGCATTGACGACTGTGCCGATAGCCCGGTTAACTCGTCGCAGGGTACCGATTTTTACAGGACGATGACGATCTGTTTTCACGGTTGTGCCCTCAATCTGCCGGTGCATTCCGGTCTCCCGCCGCGGCCTGAGCCGCGGCGGGAGGTAATGATTAATTATTTGATATCAAGCGCTGTCTTGGCTTCATCGATGTCTTTGAGCATGGCCTGCAGGATGGCCTCGGCCCCGTCACCGCCGATTTGCGGATAGAGCGGGTAGACGGTTTTGGCCTGAGCCTTGAAGGCCTCGATGGCTTCATCGTCGATATAATGGAACGTCAGCGACGATTTTTCTGCTTTCATCTTCTCCATATCCGACGCGTTACGCTCGGTGATCCACTGGCCGGCCGGGATGATGGCATCGATCCAGAAGCGGCGCATTTCATCCTGCACTTCTTTGGGCAGTCCATTGAAAAAGTCCTGATTGGCCGTTGGGATACCGATGAACGGCTCGCTCTTCAATTGCGTCACATAGTCCTGAACCTCGAAGAACTTCATGCTGTAGATGGCAAAGAGGGGGTTGACCTGGGCATCGATCAGTCCCATCTGCAAGGCGCTGTAGACCTCACCATAACTCATCGGCGTCGGGCTGGCGCCATACGCTTTGTAATCCTCGACGAGCAGCTTCGAGGACATCAGGCGCAGCTTGAGCCCTTTCATGTCCTCGATGGTCTTGATTTCCTTGTTGGACGTCACCCACTGCCAGCCCTCGAACATGATGGCCAGCGGCACGAGATCGTTTTTCCGAAAGGCGTCTTCCAGCAGCGGCAGGAATTCGCCGTTTCGCGCCATCCAATCAAGAACTTCCGGCACCTGCTCGGTCGGGAAGATATAGTTCAAGGCCAGCGCCTGGGCCTGGGGAACGAAGGAGCTGATCCAGGCATGGTCGGAAAAGACGAACTCAACCACGCCCATCTGCGCCAGCTCGTTGATGTCACCGGTGGTTCCCAGGGTTCCGTACGGATAGACTTCGATGTTGATCTTGCCGTCGGACCAGGTCTTCATGTGTTCAGAGAAATTGTTTGCCCATACGGTCATGAAGTCGCCTTCAATCTCCTCCGATGCCAGCTTGGCGGATATGGGCGGGCCGCTGTAATTGGCGGCAAAGGCAGTGGCATAACAAAAGAGTGCCACGATTGTCAGTGAAGCTGTCAATAACTTTTTCATAGTTCTTCTCCTTTCCTAGAATGATCATGGGGAGTGGATCGAGGCTGACAAAGACGTGTTTTTCGATCCTGAGTCCAATGTAGCACATCACCTCCTTGGCTCTTATGTCACCCTGTTAAAAAAATTCAGCGCGCCCTGCACATGCATGGCAACGCCCTGTACCAACACATCTTCATCGATATTGAAACGGGGGTTATGGTGCGGATAATCGGTTTCTTTCTCCGGATTTCCCGCACCGAGAAACATGAAGACGCCGGGAACCCGAATACTGAATTCGGAGAAATCCTCACTGGCGATCGAGATATTGTCGATAATATAGCGCTCATCGGGAAACACCTGGTGCGCCGCCTCCCGGGCCAGCGTCACCATGGTCGGATCATTGATCAGCGGGATATTCTCATGAGTTATCTCGATGTTCACCGTGCAACGATGGGTGGTGCAGACCTGCTCGACAATCCTGATGAATCGCTCGGTGGGTTGCTCGATGGAGTCCGGTCCGCCGCGATAAAGAAATCTGATCGAGCCCTCCAGCTCCACGGTGTCGGCGATGATGTTGCTCTTGATGCCACCGTTGATCCTGCCGAACATAATGGTTGTCGATTTCAGGTTGCTGATCTCCCGGGTCTGGATCATCTGCACGGTCTGGATCAGATTGGCGGCGGCCAGGATCGGATCGATCGCCTCGTGCGGCAGGCCGGTATGCCCCGCCTTGCCGCTGATGGTCAGCGAAAAGACGTCGAGTCCGCCCATCACCGCGCCCGCGGTGATGCCGATATAACCGGAGGCGATCGGGGTCCAGACATGGATTCCCATCACCGCGGCAACCGGCGGGTTTTCAAGGACCCCTGCCAATATCATCGGCACGGCGCCGGCGCTCTCTTCATTGGGCTGAAACACGAACTTGATCGTCCCCTTGATGGCCGACCGCTGGCCCACCAGGATTTTCGCGGCAACGAGCAGCATCGCCAGGTGCGCGTCGTGACCGCAGGCATGCATCACACCGGGTTTGGTGGAGGCGTAATCCACCTCGTTTTCCTCCTGGATCGGCAGTGCATCCATATCGGCCCGGAGCATCAATACCGGGCCGGGTTCCGCGCCCTCGAGAAGAGCCACGACGCCGGTTTCGACGAGCCGCTGCGTCTCCAGCCCGAGCGCCTGCAGATATGCCTCGACCACCGCCGCGGTCCGGTGCTCGGCAAATCCCAGCTCCGGATACTGGTGAAAATCACGGCGCAAGGCGATTACTTCATCCCGGCATTGTTCTATCTGTTCGTCAAGGTTCATGGTTTCTCTGGTAGCGGTGACAAATTTTTTTTGCTCTCAGATAAAGCCGTGGTAGCTCTTTTTGACGACGGCGGAAAACACGTAGTTGATCATCGTTATATAATCGAATACCGGCAGCTGCAGATCCTCCTGCAGCGCGGCACCATAGGGCGGCATCAGACTGCACTCCAGCAGGAGCGCTCCTACTTGTCGCTCCCGCCCGACGACCCGGCGACCAGCGGCAACCACTTCCTGCCGGACCGCGGCAACATCGATCTCGCCGCTTTCCGCCAGCGCGAAGTGGTGAAACGCCGGCTGCTGCTCCAGACCTTCAATGACCAGCCGGCTCGTATCGCCGACCCCGACCGCGGCCAGCAGCCGGTCGTCCAGCGCTGCGCCGTTGGCCGCCAGAACACCAAGCCGGCGCTGCTCGCCGATGATGGCCAGGATGAACGGAATCTGCAGCAGGCTGGAGAGAAAGACCGGCACGCCAAGCTCGGTGGCCAGCCGCCGCTGGTGCAGGGCCATGTAACCACAGTCACCGGTGATCGCCCGCACGCCCTGCCTGACCAGTTCGGCAGCCGCGTCCCTCAGCAATGGATAGACCGTCGGGTCTTGGCGTATCGCCCGGTCCAGTGTAAATCCCGCAACCGTACTGAAACGTACCGGGAAATCGTAGGTGGTGGCGTTGGCCACATCCCCGGGGATAAAGGGGACAACCGTATCGAGCAGCAGGATACCGATGGCCTCGCCGCTGCTGGTTCGCCCACTTCTGGTACGATAGATCACCGACCCGGTCCCTCCCGCTCTCTTTGGAATTCAGCAGCCTTGTCTTACCCCTTGACAAACAATCGTCGCGGCACATCGGCAAAGGTTTCGCAGCCCTTGTCGGTTACCCTGAACGACTCGCTGCACTCGAAGCCGTACGTATCCATCCACATGCCGAGAATCATGTGAAAGGTCATATTGGGCCGGAGAATCGTCAGATCGCCGGGCCGCAGGCTGACCGTGTGCTCGCCCCAGTCCGGCGGGTAATTGAGCCCCATCGAGTAACCGATGCGCGACTCCTTTGCCAGTCCGGCCTTGGCGATATGGTTGCGCCAGACCAGTTCGACCTCTTCGGCCCGCAGCCCGGGCCGGATCGCAGCCAGCGTCAGGTTGAGCCCTGCCACGGTATGGTCGGCCAGTTCCACCAGCCGGGCCGGTGGCCGTTTCCCGAGATAGACGGTTCGCGCGATCGGGCAGTGATAGCGATGCCGGCAGGCGGCCAGCTCCAGGTTGACCATCTGTTCGCTCCGGTACGGCTCGTCGGTCCAGGTCAGGTGGGGCGCCGAGGTTTTTTCTCCGGTCGGCATCATCGGCACAATTGCCGGATAATCCCCGCCATATTCCGGGGTGCCGGAGATCTGCGCACGGTAGACTTCAGCCACCACGTCGCATTCCCGGACCCCGGGCTCGAGGTGCTCAATGGCGGTCGTCATCACCCGGTTGGCTATCTGGCCGGCCTGGCGCATCAACTCGATTTCCGCCTCGGACTTGATCAGGCGGATCCAGTTGACCAGCAGGTCGGCGGTGACGAACCGGGCATCGGGCAGGCTGTTTTGCAGCTCGGCAAAGGAGCGGGCGGTGAAATAATAGGCATCCATCTCCACGCCGATGATCCTGGTGCCCCATCCCCGCTCGCCAATCACATCGCCGACGAAATTGAGCGGATGGCACTGCGGCGCATGGACATAGCGATCGGGGTAGCCGATGATCCGCTCCGCGGGCAGGAAGGTGGTATGCCGGGCGCCGGCTGCATCCATGCCGCGGCCGATCCACAGCGGCGTCGCGTCGTCGACGGCCAGCACCAGACATTGCGGCGTATAAAACGACCAGCCGTCATAGCCGGTGAGATAGTTCATATTGGCAGGATCGGAAATCACCAGCACCTCGATGGCGGCTTGTGACATGCGCCTTCTCGTCAGATCGATGCGCTGGCGATATTCAATTTCCTTAAACAGAGCCAAGATAGGTTTCTCCTTGCCCGGTTCGTTTCAGACCCAGCCCCTGAGCTGCATTGCTTTTTCGAGCATCTTCAGGGCATGAATCCAGGCACCGAGCCGCAGGGTGACACCACCCGCTTCTTCGGCCCGCCCCGCGGCACTGCGATAAGCCGCCAGAATCCGCTTTTCCAGCTGGCGGTTCACCGTCTCCAGATCCCAGTACTGGTCGGACAGTCCCTGGGTTCGCTCGAAATGACAGACGGTCGCACCACCGCTGTTGGCAACCACATCCGGCACAATGACCACCCCCTTGTCATGGAGGATCGCATCGGCCTCGGTGGTCACCGGCCCATTGGCGCCCTCGACGATCAGGCGGGCCGTGAGGCTCTCGGCGTTGCCTCGATGAATGACGCTCTGCACTGCCGCCGGCACCGCGATATCGCAGTCAAGTGCGAACACGTCGTCATTGGTGACCGGCTCGGTTCCAGGAAAATCGACCACGGCGCCGGTGCGAACGACGTGCTGCTTCAGGGCATCGATATCGAGACCTTCGGCGCGATACACGCCACCGTGGACGTCGCTGACCGCAACGATGCGGCAGCCGGTTCCGGCAAGCAGCGCTGCCAGGGCCGAGCCGACCTGGCCAAAGCCCTGGACGACGGCCCGGGCGCCGTTTACTTCGAGACCCATATCCCGGGCTGCAGCCATCAAGGTCAAAAAGACACCCCGGCCGGTCGCCTCTTCTCCGCCGAGCGAGCCGCCGAGAATGGCCGGTTTGTCGTTGAGTGCCGCCGGGCAGTGCTGACCGGTGAGCTGTTCATATTCGTCCAGCATCCAGGCCATGGCCTGCTCACCGGTACCGATGTCGGCACCGGGCACGTCGCCCCATGGTCCTTTCGGCTGCAGGTTCCTGATGAACGCCCGGACCAGCTGCTCCATGTCCCGCCCGCTGAGCCTGGCCGGGTCGGCCTTGATGCCGCCCTTGGCGCCGCCGGCCGGAATCGCCGCCGCACAATGCTTGACGGTCATGAACAAGCCCAAGGCCTTGATCTCGTCTAAAGACAGGTCGGGGCGGATTCTGGTGCCGTTGCGAAACGGCCCCAGCGCATCGCAATAGTGGACACGGTACGCCGGAAAGACCTGGAAACTCCCGTCTTCGAGCTTGAGTGGGATGCGAAACTGCTGAATACGCTTCGGCTCCTGGAGAATCTCGAGCACCCGGGGGTTGATATCTCCCCGTTGCCCGGCGCGATTGAGTGTCCGTATCGCGACGTGAAATACGTTATCCATGGCAAGACTCCATCGTACGGTAAAATCCGGACGGCAACACTATCACCCGGGGCGGCAACATCAAACCGGCAGCACCAGATCCGCAGCCCCTCTCGGCGACGTTTTCAGGTCAGGCGCATGCCGGGCCATAATCTCCTGGATGACCCCTGCCATTTTCACCTTTTCTCTGATCAGGTTGGCATGAAACTCCTCGGTTACCCACGGTTTGTAAATATCTCCCTCCGATGTCCCCGGCTCTATCTTGAAATAGACCGGTGACGCCACCCGGGCAATCTCCGGCGTCTCATAGACCCGGTACATGCCGCCGAACTCGTCGACGATGATAATGTAGACATCGAGCGGGATATCGACTGCGCTGCGGATGCCGGAGAGAATCGGCAAGGATACATCGGAGATCGGGTTCATCGAATTGACCCCCATCTGCTCAATCACCTTGGCCCCTGCCGCGCTGCAATACCCACCGAACACGGAAAACTTGAAAATAGTTTCGGCGGGTATCAAGCCTTCCTGCCGCATCTTGTTGAGCAGGAACAGCACCCCTTCGTCATAGACCAGGAAACCGCGCAACCCTGCTTCGATATTGCGCATGATATCGGCGATATGATACGAGATGCTGTCCGACCCGCGCAGGCGGAACCCCTGCATGGCCCCTTCCTTGGTGGATATTTCCTTGGAACCGGTATCCCAGGCCTTGCGGTGTCCGACGGTCATCACGACTTCGATCTTTTCATCACGGGCCATCTGGGCCATCGCTTGCAACTCCGCCATATCGCAATAGGTGGAACCGCCGACGGTGGCAATGGCGCGGTGTACGACGACGTCCCGTTTCCTGGCCTCGGCAATCATCGCCTCCATGGTCGAGGCGCGCTCGACGCCGGCGATCTCGATTCGCCAGCGGGCACCATCGGCAAATCCTTTTGCCGAGGTGGCCAGATCATAGCCGTCGCGCCCCGGAATCCCCTGCTTCTCCATAAAATCCCGTATCGTTTTCAATACCTCAGACATGCTGTTCTCCTTGTACGTACCATAAAGATGTCTCTTACCCGGTCGACTGCCCACCGCAACGGCCGGCTGCGCAGCGCCGGCAGTGCTATTTCCGCAGCAACTCGTGGAGCTTGGCCAGCTCCCCGTCGATCATTTTGTAGGTATGCTCATCGGCCGGAAACGCTTTGCTCCGGGCATCGGCGACATATTGTTTGAAGGCGTCGACGGTCTTGCCGCCGGCGCCGATACTGTAGACCGGGACGGTCAAGCGATCGCGCATGATCTTGCAGACTTCGGGCGGCACCGCCTCGACCAGCAACGCAAAAGCTCCCGCCGCCTCGACGGCCAACGCGTCCTCGATCAACTCTTGGGCCGCGGCGGCGTTTCGCCCCTGCGCTTTGAATCCCCCCTGTTGACCGGAGCTCTGCGGCGTCAGGCCGATATGCCCCATCACCAGCATGCCGCCGTCGGCAATCGCCCGGATTTGGGGGCAGACCCGCTTGCCGCCCTCGAGCTTGACGCCCTCGAGCTTGACGGCATCGAGCTTGACGGCATCGACAGCCGCCTCTTTGTAAAAACGCCCGGCATTGCGCACCGCTTCCTCAACGCTCACCTGTTAGTCTTCTCCTTTTGTTGTTGGCCCGTGACACCTGGCGCGCTTCAGCTTTCCCGCCTCTCGGGCGTCCCGATCTGCCGGGACAGGCGGTGGCACACGGACAGTAGGTGCTCCTTGATTTCCTGCATTTTCTGATCGGTCATGCGATGTTTCGGGCCGGAAACGCTCACCGCGTAAACCGGGCGGCCGGTATAATCAAAAACCGGCGCCGCGACACACCTGAGCCCCAGGCTCAACTCTTCGTCGTCAATGGCATAGCCTCGATTCCGTGTCTTTTTTATCTCCGCTTCAAGCTGCTCCGTGGAGCTGACGGTATTCTCGGTAAAGGGAACCAGAGGTACCGTCTCCAGGTAATTCTGGCGTTCGACATCCGGCAGAAACGCCAATATCGCTTTGCCGAGCCCGGTGCAATAAGCGGGTGCGTGCGCGCCGACGCCAAGATCCATGCGCAGGATCTCGGTGCTGTTTATCTTGTCGAGATGAACGACGGTGCCCCGCTCCCATTGTCCGAGATTGACCGTCTCCCTGAAGGCCAGCGCCAACTCCTGCATACAGGTGCGGGCATCGTGGCGGATCTCGAAGCGATCGAGCTTTTTCATGCCCAGCTCGAGCACCTTGAACGACAGCGTGATCCGCCCCCCGCTGGTTTTTTCCACGTAGCCGAGATCGCGCAGTGTGCTGATAAAGCGGTGGCTGCCGGCCCGGTTGGTGCCAAGCTGGGCGGCCACCTGGGAAACTGACAGGTCGCCCTGTTCGGCCAGCAGTTCAAGAATCCGCAGTCCCTTGGCCAGAGAGGAGACAAAATAGTATTTCTCGTTGACCGGCGACATCGCCCTCCGGTTGCACGGGCTGCCCGACCGACCGTCGCCCCGCGCACGGCCCGTCTGCTTGTTGACGCGGGTCAGGCGGAAAGTCGGCTGGTTTGTCTTGGTATTCGTGACAATGTCTCTTTATTCGAGACATAAACAGCATATGGTACCGATACGGGTTTGTCAAGGCCTTTTGGTAATGCCATGCCTCGTCACCACGTTTACCTATTATTACAATATTTTAGAGAAGATTCATCAGACAAAGCAGCCGTTAGTCCGGTAAAACCGGCGGCCACTTTCGGTAAACCGGACCGACCAGCGTCAACGACCTGTCAACGGCTAACGGCCATTTCGTGGAAGATCGTCAGGATGAGACCCGGCCGGGTCACCTGGGGACAACTCCACGGACCCCCGATGCCGCTCACTGCCGGACAGGACATCCTGGTTGTCAGGCATCTGTTTTGCGGTGCTTATCGCCTCTGCCGCGATCACCGGCGAGCGGGGAGCACCGGAGCTGATAACGAACCACATGCTGCTGATCAGGAGCACATCGAATCGGGCCGGTCGGCCGCTGCCACATCGCCTGACAGGACAAGCGGGGCCCGGCCCTGCCGCTGGCGAATACGATTGATCAGGGACAGAGCGGGACCGCGGGACACCAGCCATCGCTCAAAGGAAAATTTGCCGGGAAAGTTCATCACCAGCACGCCGATGATGATTGTCAGCAGGCCTTGACCGGGCAGTATCAACATAACTATCCCCGCCAGGACCAACAGGGCGCCGATTGTGTTTTTAACGACCAGCAGCACCAGCCAAACCACCGGCGACCGAAAGGCAGTTTGGCGCTGCGTCGGCCGTTTTCGACCAGCGAAATAGTCGGCCGGAATTCTGACTATCACCCAGGGGATAACAGCCAGCGTCGCAACGAAACTGACCAGCGAGACCCCGACCAGCCAATAAGATGCGCTCTCATGAGTCTGAAGCCATTGGAGCATCGAATTCTTGAGTCGGATGCGAAGCAGACCGCTCGTCAGTCGTCCTGATTATCGGGAATTTCGCGCTGGATGGCCAGATAGTTGGCTATCTCGCCCCCGACTCCGCGGATCGGTACGATCTTCCACTCCATCATGAACGGCGAGCCGTCTTTCCGGTAATTGTAGGTCTTTCCGTGGAAAATTTCGCCCCGATCGATTTTTTCCCGCAGGTCCGCCACTACCGCCGGGTCGGTCTTCTCGCCCTGCAGCATCGCCGGAGACTGGCCGAGCAGTTCCGTGCGGGGGTAACCGGTCATTTCACACACGGCCGGATTGACGTAAATAATTGGAAATCCCGGTTCGGCCTCGGTGATCATCACCCCGTGAAACGACGCTTCCAATGCGGACTCCAGCATATTGAGCATAATGTCCTGGAAGTTCTGATCGTAGCTGAAGATATCGGCAAGACTGAGATAATCCGCTTTCATCGCATCTGACATGGTATATGGCTCCCCTAAATAATAAACGCCCCGGGACCACCCCGGCCCCCCTTATCGCTTCTATTATAGAAAATTCGCCACACAATGAAAGAGGAATGCGATAACGCCGGCAAAACGACGGCCCAGCGGGAGCCTTATTGGAGCGACACCACCAGTTGGAAAGGAAAGGTATTCCAGCGAGACGGTATCACGTACCCCATGGTATCTTTTGCCGAGCCGATCCGGTCCGGTTGTCCTTGCACGATGAGGGGAACCGAAATCATGAATCCCGGACCGAATGATCGGCGGGCATTACCGGAAATTGTGTTGGCAACTTCGCCGACGACATCATGAATCAGCTCCGATGTGGCGGATTTTTCACCGAGGCTCAGTACCAGGTAACGAAGCATTTCGGCGGGAGCCGTTACCAGGACAAACCCTTTTCTTTCACCTGAAATTCCTATTATTCCGGTATGATCGCTGACCGCTATGGCATTGGTAGAGATAAGGTAGGGGGTTTCAACCACGATATCTTTATCCGTGCTGGTGCGAAAATAGTGCTTTATCCCGTCGATAAAGACCTCGATATCTTTCTCTGTAATCATTTCAACCCTTCAGTTCTTTGCAAAAGGCAATGCATTTGTCGAGTGCCTCGTTGAGTTCACGTTCGGTAAAAGGTTTGCACAAAAATCCGTACGCTCCATGCTTGACCGCCTTAATGGCTGTAGCCTTGTCAGAAAGCGCCGATATAACCAGGATAACCACGTCGGGATCGATCGACACCAGCTGCCTGACACACTCGGTGCCATCCATTTCCGGCATGGTCAGGTCCATGGTGACCAGGTCGGGCCGGCAGCGTGTGAAAAAATCGACGGCCTCTTGTCCATCGCGTGCCGTAAATATTTCCTTTACATCTGGAAGGCTGATTTCCCGCTCGATTTTCCGTCGAACAATCAGCGAGTCATCAACAATGAGCATTTTCATGAACATCCTCTCGTCTCTTTGATGATACATAGCCGACAAGATTCCCACCGAACACCACTTCTTCGGTTGCCGATCCCCCAGGAGGAAAGACGAGGACCCTTCGCCGCTTCTAATTGGCGACCGCCCTCATTTCGGCGAAATCGTATTGAAATTCGGTATATCGACCTACCTGAAAGCGCACTTTGACCCGCCCGTTCAGGGAATCGATCCGTGACTTTATCAGATCCAGGCCAACCCCTTGGCCTGCATGCAGTCCACTCTCCGGCACTGTGGTGAATCCCTGCCGAAACAACAGGGTCAGCACTTTCGCCGGGGGCCAATCGTTGAGTTGGTCCTCGGTTGCCAAGCCTTTGGCCAGTGCGGTGGTCTTAATTTTCTCGAGATCGATGCCGTGGCCGTCATCGCGAATGGTCAGTTGCAGTCCGGCACCATTTTTCACCAACGCCACTTTTACTGTTCCCTCCCGGGTTTTTCCGGCTCGCTCTCTGAAAACAGGTGTTTCAATACCATGAGCGACCGCATTGCGAAGGCTTTGCACGATAATATCCGCAAGCGGCGCCTTTTGTTCTTCCGACAGCACAGCTGCATTGAAATCGGACATATCCAGAACGGCCTGTTTTCCACAGTCGGCGGCGACCCGTTCCACCAACGCGGCCATATACCGTTGCCAATGGCCGTCCAGAGAGGAATCATGCGGAAAAGCAACAAAGGTGCCGTTTCTCGGCCCTAATGATTCGGTTTTGACTGATGGCCCGCCGGTGGCATTCATCTTTTCCTCAAGATTACGGATAATGGTAAAATCCGACATCAAATGGTTGAGGTGCACGACCAACGGCAGAAAATCCTGACCGGTCATGTTTGTTTGTTCCCGGAGAGCCTTTATGGCCCCTTCAAGCCGGTGGAATTTCTCCATCACGAAATCGAGTCCGAGGGTCGTGCTGTCTCCTTTGAGTTTATGAACGATGCGGGCGATTGTCTCCAGCTTGTTTGTCAGGCTGTCGGCACCCTTTTCTTTCGCTCTTAAGATATTGTTGACATTGTTCAACTCTTCTTCGGCGGTGCGAAGGAAAGCGGTCAACATGCTGTTTTCGACATGAATAATTGCCAGGAGCATATCGATCTCTTTGCTGACCTTTTCGTTTGCGGCCTTGAGTTGTTCCGACAGTTGCACCAATTCGGTGACGTCCTTGACGGTTACCAGCAGCGCATTGAACTCCTTCTGTTCATAGACCCGGGAAAACTGGAAACTGAAATAACGAATGTCGAAGGATGCCGTCTCCGCGGTCAGATGAATTTCGACCTGATTGAGTGGGTTGAGATCGGACACCAGCGATTCATTGACCCGCGGAGAAAAAAGGATTTCCGTGAATTCTTCGACGGTTTCAAGGGTTTTTCCGGTCACCAGTGGACGGAGCAGATCAATGAAGTTCTGGCCGGCGAGATTGTCATCTTTAAACAAGGCATGAAGGCTCTTCGAGTGCTGGCTGCCGATGATATAGTTCCTGTCCAGCAGGAACAACCCCTCGTCTACGTTTTCAAGAATATTCTCCGTTTCCCTGCGCGCTTTCTGCAAGGATTGGATAGTACTGCGAACGCGAGACTCCAGCGGTCGGAAAATGAGGAAAGCTTCCAACACCAAGGTGATAATCGCGGCAATCCAGACGAAAAATTCGAACCGCTCGATTCGTTGAATAGCCTCGCTGCTGATCTTTTCGTACTCATCGACGACCGCGTCGAGCATCGGTTCAAGTACGTGAGGACCGTAATTGGTCAAGTAGATATAATCTGCCGATCCGGCGTGAAGCTCTTCGATATCGGTTTCATAGATCGCCTCCGCCCTTTCCAGGAAGCGTTCAAGCGCAATATCGAGGCCAACCATATGATCCTCGAAAATGGCGGTGAGCGTTTCATTTGCAACTTTCGGAACGCCCTTATCCGGGTCGCCCTCGCGAAGCACCTGGTGGGCGGCCCTCATCTTGTGTACAGTCCGGCCTACTTGGGACCGAGCGGTAAGGAACTCGTCTTCGTCATCGGTTGCCACCATGACTCCCGCAAAAAAGGCAATGCGATTGGAAAGACCGGATTGGTGTCCGGCCAGGTTGATGAGCGTCGAAAAACCTCCCTGGGCGGAGACGATCCGCTGCATCGTTATAAAGGATACCGTTACCAGAAGAGCGATGACACTCAATCCAATCACATACCTTATTCGCAAACTGCTCCAGACGTTCATGTTGCTCCAGATGTTCATGTGTCGAATGCCCCCCCGGGCGGAAAAAATGGCATATCCGGATCAAGCGTGCTTTTCGCTGCCGCAGTTCACCCATGCGCGGACGCCTTGGCTTCCAAGCGGCATGAAGTGCGATGTGCAGCCTCCTTCTCAAACAAGAAGTGCTGCAAAACAGAGCACTCAATTACTCTGGAGCGATATCGGCCTCGTCACGTCAGTGAGCGTAAAACATCTATTGCCAGCAAACGCATGCAAGAGTCGGATGAACCGAAACGTTTTCTCCGCTAGCGTTCGCCGGCAAACCAGACACCGGTGTCTGGGCGACACCGGACGTATCGCCTGCTCTTACGAATCAAAAAACTGATAGCAGACTAAAATCTTAATTCAGTTAGCAATTCGTTTTTAGTCGGTTATCTTTTGAGTCACGTGTGGGAGAAATCGGTGGAGAAACCGGGGACAGTCCCCGGTTTCTCCGTTTTCGATGATTCCGGCATGGTCCTGAGCATCGAGGCGTTAACTGCATAGCTAATGATTGAACAACTCAGAAACGATTATGCAAAGTTGCGTCCCAGAGACAACGTGCTGGTCTGATACACGGAACCGTTGCATCGTGTGCGAAACATTCTCCGCATTTCTCTTCGCGATCGTGGACGATTTGAGATATCTGCAGTGCCGGACGTGTCGAGCTCTTTATTTGGCTCCGGAGCAAAGATTGTCCGCCAAACAGGAATACGCGTATTATTGTCAGCATCAAAACGATCCGTACGATCGGGGATACCGCCGCTTCCTGATGAAGCTGAGTACCCCTTTACTGAAAAAACTCTCGCCTGGTGCACGCGGCTTGGATTTCGGCTGTGGCCCCGGACCGGCTCTTGCTTACATCCTTCGCGAGGCCGGACACCGGATACAATTGTTTGACCTGTTTTTTTTCCCTGACCGGAAACCGCTTTATGAACAATATGATTTTATTACCTGCACGGAAACTCTCGAGCATCTCCACAACCCTGCAGAAATATTCACCAGTTTTGACAGAATGCTGAAACCAGGCGGATGGCTGGCGGTGATGACTTGTTTTCTGACTGATGAAAAACGTTTCAGATCATGGCATTATCGTCGCGATCCAACCCATGTGGTATTCTATCGCGCGACAACGCTACGCTATATTGCCGATCGATTCGGCTGGAGCTGTGAAATTCCGGTTAAGGATGTCGCCTTGATGCAAAAACCGCATGCCGTGAGCAGGCAATGATCGTACAGGCAATCCGCCGTTTCTGAATTCATGTCGCAGAGCCCGTCACGAATTCAGAAACGGCGGGTACGGCAGCGTCTCAAACGAAGCATTTGCTTTCTTTATACCAGGCACTATCGTTGAGGAATAGATGACCTGGCAATCGAGCAAAACACCGATATACTCCGCACACTATCAGGAAGGGTGAAAATCATGAAAGCCATTCTCGTCAAAGGCCAAAGTTCGGCGCAAGACGGCTTAGCATTCACCATTGGCCAACAATCCGTGCCGGAACCGGGACCTCGAGATCTGCTTGTGCGCATCCTCGCCGTCGGCATGAACCCGGTGGACGCCAAGTTCCGCGTGAGGACCGAAGGGTGGAACGTGCTCGGCTGGGATGCGGTCGGCGTTGTTGAAAAGACAGGGAGC
>CAYSSK010000006.1:58193-69324 GCA_964433645.1 uncultured Desulfofustis sp. | reverse complement strand
CCGGCCCGGCTCGCCGGCCGGCCCGTGCTTCAGGACCGCGGCACACTACTTGATTACCCGGGGGGTGTCAATAGGTTTTCCGCTTGAAAAATGAGTTGTTGATCACGATTGTATCAGGAAAATTACCGCTCTTCGGTCCATCTCGTCAGCACTGCGACGATTTTTTTTGCCTGCTGGGGGCTGGAGATATTAAATTTTGATTTGGGAATATAGCTGCCCTGACGCTTCTGGTAACGTCTGATGGTGTACATATCGTTCCCGTAATCCCCCGTTGTCTTGTTGCGGTTACGATAACGAAACAGGATGGTGGTCCAGGCACCTTTCGAGAGGATTTCCTTGTCGATTTCCTCAACCAGGACGACCCCGTCTTCTTCATACTGGACCGTTAACGCTTCTAGGTCTTCACTCATGGTTGCTCGTTGTGCTGAGGTTCGTGCTTTTGAAAAAGCATACTTTTCGTTCCCGGGCCTGGCGACTCCGGCGAACGGCGTCTGGGTCGACCGGTTGATAGGGCGGCACCGGAGTCGGCCGTTGCTGCTCGTCCAGAGCGACAAAGGACAGATATGCCGAAGCGATATGCCTGACGATTCCCGTGCGCAGATCCTCGGCTTCGACGCGAACCCCGATCTCCATGGAAGTCCTGCCGACACTATTGAGTGATGCCTTGAGTGTCAACAGGTTGCCGATATAGACCGGCCGGTGGAAATCGAGCCGGTCTATGGCCGCCGTGACCACGGTTGTTCGAGCATGCTTCATGGCGACGACGCTGGCGGCATCGTCGATCAGTTTCATGATGTCCCCGCCGTGGATGTTGCCGTCCGGGTTGGCGTGTGTCGGCAGCATCACATGCGACATAACAACCTGGCAATGATAGGTCTGGCTCATGGGGCGGTCATCAACGAAATGGTTGCCTGCTCGAAAATTCATGGACAGGCAACCATATTCGTCAAAAAAGGTAAAGGACAAAGCCGTCAGTCGACCAGTTCCGCCTCAACCACCGGTGGTTCTTCTTTTGTTTTCGCAAACGTGATGCCATTATCGTCGGCATCCACCAGGATGACGTCTTCTTCGCCAAAACGACCTTCAAGTATTTCCATGGCCAGGGGATCTTCGATCTGTTTCTGGATGGCCCGTTTCAGCGGACGGGCGCCAAAAAGCGGGTTGTAGCCGGTAGCCACGAGAAACTGCTTGGCGTTCTTGCTAAACCTGATGGTCACCTTGCGGTCGGTGAGGCGCTTGGCCAGACGCCGGAGCTGGATATCGACGATGCCCACCATGTCCTCTCTGGTCAAAGATTTGAAGATGATGGTTTCGTCGACTCGATTGAGAAACTCCGGTTTGAATTGATGGTGCAGTATCTCTTCGATCTGATTTTTGATCTGCTGTTCGTCGACATGCTCTTCGGTCATCCGCATGATCAACTCGCTGCCCAGATTCGACGTCATGATCAAAATGGTGTTCTTGAAATCGACGGTGCGTCCCTTGCCGTCGGTCATCCGGCCGTCGTCGAGAACCTGCAGCAGGACATTGAATACATCCGAGTGGGCCTTTTCGATCTCGTCGAGCAAAATCACCGAATAGGGGCGTCGCCTGACCGCCTCGGTCAGATATCCGCCCTCGTCGTAGCCGACATAACCGGGAGGTGCGCCGATCAGTCGGGCGACTGAGTGTTTTTCCATAAACTCCGACATGTCGATGCGAATCATGGCCTGCTCGCTGTCGAACAGGAAATCGGCCAGCGACCTGGCCAGCTCGGTCTTGCCCACACCGGTCGGGCCGAGGAAAATGAAAGAGCCGAGCGGGCGGTCCGGGTCCTGCAAGCCGGCGCGGGCTCGCCGAACCGCGTTGGCGACGGCGAGAATGGCTTCTTCCTGGCCGATGACCCGGCGCCGCAGCGCCTGTTCGGCCTGCAGCAGTTTCTCCTTTTCCCCTTCGAGCAGCTTATCTACCGGAATGGATGTCCACTTGGCGACCACGGCGGCGACATCTTCGGCACTGACCTCTTCTTTGAGCATCTGGTGCCCGGCCTGAATCTCCTGCAGGTGCTGGTTTTCCCGTTGCATCTGCTGCTCCAGCGCGACAATGGTGCCGTAACGGAGTTCGGCGACCTTGCTCAGATCGCCTTGGCGCTCAGCCTGTTGGGCTTCGAGATGGGCTCGCTCGATATCCTCTTTGATCTTCCTGATCCGGCCGATGGTTTCTCGCTCCAGAGACCATTGGGCCATCATGCCGTTGAGCTGATCATTGAGGTCGGCTATCTTGCGCTGCAGTTCACCAAGGCGATCTTTCGAGGCCTTGTCCTTTTCCTTTTTCAAGGCCTCCTGTTCGATTTCCAGCTTTATTCGCTGGCGATCGAGTTCGTCGATCTCTGTGGGCATCGAATCGATCTCGATACGCAGCCGGGAAGCCGCTTCGTCGATCAGGTCGATTGCCTTGTCGGGCAGAAAACGATCGGTAATATAGCGGTTGGAAAGAATTACCGCGGCGACGGTGGCCGCATCCTGAATCCGGACCCCGTGATGTATCTCATACTTTTCCTTGATGCCGCGCAGGATGGCGATCGAGTCCTCCTCGCTCGGCTCCTGGACTATAACCGGTTGAAACCGCCGTTCCAGGGCGCTGTCTTTTTCGATGTATTTGCGATACTCGTCAAGGGTGGTGGCGCCGACGCAATGGAGTTCTCCGCGGGCCAGGGCGGGTTTGAGCATGTTCGAGGCATCCATCGAGCCCTCTGCGGCGCCGGCGCCGACGAGGGTATGGATTTCATCGATGAACAGGATGATTTCGCCGCTGCGTTTTTCCACCTCTTTTAAAACCGCTTTCAGCCGGTCTTCAAACTCGCCGCGATATTTGGCGCCGGCGACCAGGGAGCCGAGGTCAAGGCCGATCACCTGCTTGCCCTGCAGAGTGGCGGGAATGTCGCCGTTGACGATGCGCTGGGCCAGTCCCTCGACAATGGCGGTCTTGCCGACGCCCGGCTCACCGATCAGTACCGGGTTGTTTTTGGTACGGCGCGACAGGACCTGGATGATTCGACGGATCTCCTCGTCCCGGCCGATGACCGGATCAAGCTTGCCCCGTTTGGCGATGTCGGTCAGGTTTTTGCCATACTTTTCCAGTGCCTGGTATTTCTCTTCCGGGTACGGATCGGTGACCCGCTGGTTGCCGCGGATGGTGGTCAGGGCCTGCAGGAAGTTCTTCTCTTCCACGCCCATGTCACGAAGAATTCTGGCCAGGCTCTGCTTACCGTCTTTGATCAGTGCCAGGAAAATATGCTCCTGGGAAACATATTCGTCCTGCATCTGGTTGGCCACGGCGAAGGCCCCGTCGAGAAGCGTGCGCAGCTCGCCGGACAGATAGAGCTGTCCGGCGCCTGACCCGGAAACCTTGGGCAGCGCGTCGATCTGAGAATTGACTGCGGCGAGAACCTGGGCCGGGGCTATGCCCATTTTCTGCAGCACGGGAACGACGACTCCGTCCGCTTGCTCCAGGATTGCCTTGGTCAGGTGCGCCGGCGTTATCTCCTGGTTACCGTGCTCCGAGGCGAGTTGTTGCGCCGCCTGGATCGCTTCCTGCGACTTGAGGGTGAATTTGTCGAATTGCATGGGCGTATGTTCTCCTGAATAATAGTGGGCTGCCTTTCGTGCCGAATTGGCAGGACAAAGCGTAATTCAGGAGAAAACATAAGACTGCTCGGGGGGAGTGTCAATCGGCTATGTCAAAAATTTGACATAGGTGATAAGGGTACCTTTACGGACGGGGATTCGTTGACGGTATCTTTTTTTTGAGGATAACGATTGCCGGGGCATGGCATTCAGGATATGCAAAACAGGCCTGCCCACCGCGATGAGCAGGCCTGTTTACTACTCGGAGAGTGAATTACCCACAGCTTCCGGTACTGCAGGAGCCCGAGGAGCAGCCACCACCGCCGATCGGATTGGCCGAGGAAATGCCGAATCCGGACCGCGGCCCGGCCTCGACGTATTCGACATTGATGGTGCCGCAGGTTTCAAGCAGGTTATCTTCGACCAGGAAGGTCAGGTCGCTTTGGTTGTATACTTTATCGTTGTCTTTCGGCTCATCCAGAGCCAAGCCCAATGAGGGGCCAGCTCAGCCACCCTGCATCAGGGCGACCCGCAGGGCGGAGTCGATGTTGTTCTGGCTCAGGTACTCCTTGAGTTTGGAGACCGCCAGGTCGGTGACGGTGAGAGACATGAATTCCTCCTTATTGTGGTTCTTTACGCCTGTGTTGAATGTCTGATGCCCGCGAGAGCATGAATCAACGCTGTTTGTACCGTCACCATAAGCCTGCCAAGAAAATATGTCAATTGGTCAATTTAAATGGAGCATTAAATAGTAGTGCGTGGTCATCTCAACGAGTGGCGCGGGCAGCGGAAAATCCGCCGGCCGGTCTTTTTTTGTTGCAGCTGAAAAATGCATGATGCTAGAATCAAATTATTGTTTTTCGTATACATTCTTTTCTTGTCGAGAGAGCATGTCGATAACCCCGGCAAATCCAGGATGATTGGTTGAAATTGTTGAATAAGGTGGGGGCGATCAATGAAGAAAGTGGTTATATCGACCGGCGGCGGTGATGCGCCCGGTCTCAATGCGGTCATCTATGCGGTTGTCCATGCCTGTTACCGTCGCGGCTGGGAGGTTTACGGAAGTCGGAGCGGCTATGACGGGTTTCTTGACATTGACGAGATGGTGCGCCTGACCCTTCGTGACGTTGAAGGGATTTACGCTATCGGCGGCACCATTCTCGGCTCGACCAATAAAGGAAATCCGTTTGCCAAACCGGTGGAAAACCTGGCCGGAGAGGTGCAGGTTGTCGATATATCAGAAAAGATAATGCGCAACTACCGGCGCCTGGGGTTCGATTGCCATATCGTCATCGGCGGTGACGGCAGTCTGGAGATCGCCCATCGGTTCTCTCAACTCGGCATGCAGGTGATCGGTGTGCCGAAAACGATCGATAACGACCTGATGATCACCGATCGGACGTTTGGTTTCGATACGGCGGTTTCCACGGCCACCAATGCCCTGGACAAACTCCATTCCACGGCAAAATCTCACGATCGCGTCATGGTGGTCGAAGTGATGGGGCGGGATTCGGGGTGGATTGCGCTGTATTCCGGGATCTCCGGCGGGGCCGATGTGATCCTGATTCCCGAGATCCCTTTTGATCTGGATATTGTCTGTCAGAAAATTGCTGATAACGAGTTGCGCGACAAGCAGTATGCGATTGTCGTTGTCGCCGAAGGAGCCGCCGCCAAAGGCGGTCAGGTGATCAGCAAGGGCTACGGTGAACTGGGCCGATCAGAAGTTGTGCTGGGCGGTGTCGGTGAATGGGTCGCCGGGGAAATAAGGGAGCGCTTTGGCAAAGATACCCGTTCCCTGGTGCTCGGCCATCTGCAGCGCGGCGGCTCTCCCACCACTTTCGACCGGCTGCTGTCCCTGCGCTTCGGCACGGCTGCGGTTCGGCTTGTCGAGGAGGGGACTTATGGGCACATGGTAGCATTGTCATCCTCTCGAATGATCTCGGTACCACTGGAGGAGGCCGTCAGGGGAAGAAAAATGGTCGATCTGTCAAGCGATAAGATCCAGACCGCCCGTGATATCGGTATTTGTTTCGGCGATTGACGGGCAGGATACGCAACGTGTCAACCCGGCATCGCCTGCAGGATATCTATGATCGTCTCCTTGAACATTTCGGACCACAGCGGTGGTGGCCGGCCGAATCTGCCTTTGAGGTGATGGTCGGCGCGGTCCTGACACAAAACACCAATTGGCGAAATGTGACGGTCGCGATTGCTCGGCTGCGAGAGGGGGACTTTCTCCGGTTCGAGCGGCTGGCCGCCCTTGCCGAGGCGGAACTGGCGGAGATGATTCGGCCGTCGGGTTATTATAATGTGAAGGCGCGCCGCCTGCTCAACCTGCTGCAGATGATCAAAGACCTCTATGACGGCGACCCGGAGCGTATGTTGGCAGATGAAGTCGAGACGGCCCGGGAGCGGCTGCTCGCGGTATCCGGCATCGGCGAGGAAACCGCCGACTCGATTCTTCTCTATGCCGGCAACCAGCCGATATTTGTCGTTGATGCCTATACCTACCGTATCTGCTCTCGTCACCAGCTGATCGATGATGAGTGTGACTATCGAAGCCTGCAAGAGATCTTTATGGGCAATCTGCGCCACGATGCGGCTTTGTTTAACGAATATCACGCGCTGTTGGTCATGGCGGGAAAACACTATTGCAAGAAAAAAATGCCGCTTTGTGAGCGCTGTCCGCTCCGGGAGGTCTGACAGGCTGCTGGGGCGGGACAAGCCCTGCGGTCACCCAACAACCTGTTCAGAGAGAGGAGGGGGAGGGGGACATCTCGGCAGCAGTGGCTTCATGCTTTTATCTGCAGCAGGCTGCCGAGCATTTCGTCTGTTGTCTGGATCGTCTTCAGGGACGCCTTGAACATGGTCGCATTGAGGTTCATGTCCGGCAACTCGGTTGCCAGGTCGACATTGGACAGCTCGATCAATTCACTTCCGTTGTTCGTCTCTTCATACCGAGTGTGACCGGGAGTGGTCACCTTTTCCGTTACACTGCGCACCCCGCCTGTTGCCTGGTCGGCCTGCAGCACCCGGGTCCGTTGAAAACCTTCGGTGTTCAGGTTGGCAATATTGTCGGCATTGGCACGAAGTTTCGTGCCGGCGGCGTACAGGCCGGACAGCGCTGATTGCAACGGTGGAATCATGGTTATCAGTATGCTCTTGCTCTGGTTGCGGCGTTCGCATTGGATGACGCCGGGGAAAATCGGTGCCTGCTCTTTTTTAACGCAAATAACGTGCCTGGATCGGCCAGTTTCCTGGGCCGCCGGTCTTTCCGCAATGCCCCGAGCGGATGAGTCCGTCGGGAAGTCAATCAGGGAGAAATGCCGGTGTTATCGAGTGACGATATTGTAATCGAAAATTCGTTTTTGTTATGAGCTCCCTGCTTCCTTCAATGGCCTGGCTTTGCTTTGCTGGTGAGGGAAAACACCAGTTCTTCGGCCTCATCAGGGCTCCAGCCGATGTGCAGCAGTTCGTGGTAATAGGCGGAAACAATTTCCCGGGCCTTGAGTGGCTGCTGCACTTTCAGGTACAATTGATAACGTAGCAGTATGAAATCTTCATCGTCGGGGAGTATGTTTCTCGTCATCTCCAGCATGTGAATTGCTTCTTCAGCACGGTTATGGGCGATCAGGTGGTGACTCCAGGTCAGGCAGAGCGATCGCAAAACCCCGGTAAGCTCATCGCCAAATGCGAGCATCTGTTCGCTGTTAAAGAAATCGATCGGACGGTAGGTTGCCCACTGTGCGAGTGCTTTGGTAAAAAGAGTGCCGGCCTGCCACCAATAACCCTGCTTGGCCCGCTTCAAGCCACGCCTGGCAAACTGAAGGAAGTGGATCGCGTCGATGGACACTCTGCTGAGGTGGACATAGCCTTTTTCGACGCCGATATAGTTTCTTGCCGGTACGGACAATTTTTCTGCCACGGTCCTGCGCAGGCGGGTCATCAGGGTATCAAATGATTTTCGTGCCTTGTCCGGAGGACTGTCCGGCCAGAAGGTCAGTTGTACCTGTTCCTGACTGATGCGTTGACCAGGGCTGGCAATGAGCAATCCGAAAAGTTCCCGTTGGTGATTGGCCAGATCCTGCAGACCGACATATGTCCGGTTGTCACAGGTAAGAGAAAATGATCCGAGCATGTTGATCGAGAGCAGCGGGACCAGGTCGCCGGCATCGTCGATAGCCGATGCGAGTCGTCTTCGGGCCAGGTGCCTGGCGGTGACAGGTTCGACGCCCATCTGCAGCGCGGCTCGCACCAGCCTGGTCATGGATGTGGGCTCCCATCCCCAGAAACAGCTGTATCCGTGATGATTCATCGTGGACAGCCAGGAGGAGAGATAGGCTGCGGCGTCCGCTTGATTGCCGGTACCAAGAGCCACCAGGGCCTGATATGCGCGGCAGCAGATCGTGACGCTTATTGACGGCATGGAGTCACTGAGATGCTCAGCCATGCTGAGGGCTTCGGCGGCCTCGTCGTAGCGGTTGAGCAATGCCAGGGTTGCTCCGCCGATCGCCAATTGGCAGGCGGCATGGAAGACTCCGCCGGCTGACTCCCGCCGCCGCTGCGCCTCTTTCAGATCTTCGAGAGCGGCTTTCTCGTTGCCGAGCAGGGCGTGGGCAAAGGCGCGCCACTGGAGAAATTGGCCGGCCATATGGGCATTGGCGGTGGTTTGGCCGGTCTGCAGGCCGATGTCGAGCAGCGCATGAGCGACTACGATCCGGCCGTTGGCGATCATGGTAATGGCCGACCACAGGGTGAGATATGGCGCCACAACGGTCTGGTGGACGATGGTCCGATCGAAGCCGCTTTCGATCAGATCCCGGGCCCGGAGAAAGGCGGGGAGCTCACCGTGCTGCGAGAGTTCGAAGAGCTGCAGGAAGATCAGGGAAAGACGGTCATTGGTGCCGACCTGCGGATGAGCGGTGAGGGCGTATGATTTCTCGATTTCCAGACGGGCCGCTCGACGGTCGCCGCATAACAGTTCGATGTATCCGCTGACAAAGCGCATCGCGGCGACCAGCGTGCTGCTTTTTTGTCTTGCCGCCAGCTCGAGACCGCGTCGGACATAGTGGCGGGCGGCCGTAATGTTCCCGGAAAACAGGCTCAGACCGGCGGCCAGGCTGCGGGCCGCGAGCAATGCGGCTTCGTCTGACAACTGAGTCCTGTTTCTCTCGAAAAGCTCTGCGGTTCTGGGCAACAGAGCGGCACCGTCCCGATATGATCCGGAAATGGCGAAATGATACTGAATGATCTGGGTGAGTGCCATCAACTCGCCTTCTTTATCGCCGGATTCGACAAAACAATCCCGGCACGAGGTGAAAAGAGGCAGTGTTTGGTGCGGGCTCACGTCGATTGCCAGTAATCCGGTGTAGAAGCTCAGCCAGGGATGGGTATTGAGTATTTCCTCCGGGATGAGTTGCAGGATCGCCAGCAAGGTTCCAGCCTGACCGGTTGCCGCCAGGTGTGGGCCGTGACGATATAAGAGTTGTTCCATTGAGGCAAAATCGCCGTTGATCTGCATGGTCTTCAGGGCCTTGTCAAAGTGCCCCTGTTTCAGGTATGCGGTTGCCGCACGCTGGTAGATGCGGGAAACGGCGGCCGCTTCCAGTGACTTCCTGCCGCTCATCTGGAGAAATTCCTGGAAGAGGTGATGAAAGCGGAAGAGGCGGTTCTCGTTATCGAGTCGATAGATGAAAAGGTTTCGATCGGCAAGTTCTCCGAGAAGATGGGCGAGATTGTCGACGGTGGTGAGTTTGTCGGCGAGGCGGGTATCAATGTCATCGAGAAAGGAGAGAATCTGCAGGGTTTCTCGCAGCGGTTCGGGAATGTGGGAGAAGATTTCTTCCTCGAAATAGGCAAAAAGAAGGTTGTTTGTTTCCTTGTTGAACAGGCATGCCGTGCCGGTTTGGTGTTTTTTCCGGTGGAAGGGACCGTTTTTGTGGGCAAAGGGATGTGAAGCAAGAATGATGCCCATGATCCAGCCGTTGGTAACGGAAAAAATGTCGACTGCTTCGGTCCGGGAAATGGTAGTGCCCAGCAGCCGATCATAGAGGACCTCGATTTCTGCCGGCGACAGCGCCAAATCATCACTGTCCAGATAAACGAGATGGGGACTGCTGCGCAGTGACCTGGCCCTCAGATGGAGCGGGTGCCTGCTGGTCAGGATGAAATGGAGACGCGGCGGTGCCGTGTCGATCAGATAATCGAGCACATCTCGGCCCTGCTGCGTTTCGCTGAGCAGGTGGAGATCATCGAATACGATGAAGGTGTCTTTCTCGACCAGGGCATCGACATCGTGGAGCAGGATGTTGACACACTGCTGCAGTTGCTCCGCATTGAACCGCCGGTTTTCCAAAAGAGCGTTCAACCCGGCGGACGATAAACGGGGAAAGACCCGCGAGAGGGCGTGCCGAAGAGCGAGCAGGAGCAATAACGGATCATTGTCTTCAGGACCGACCTGATACCAGATGGAAGGAAACAGACTGTGCTCGAGGAACTGCTGGACAAGGGTTGTCTTACCTTGGCCCGCCTGGGCTTCGATAACGATAAAGAGTCGCGAGGGAAGAGCGCCGGCAAGGTGCCGGGTAATAAGCGTAGACCGTTGAATTAAATGGGATTGGTTGATACGGGGGGGATAAAATTTAATTGACGGAATTGACTGCAATAACAGGTTGAGGGATGTGATCATGGATTCTCGGATTTCTTGTGCAGATTGTCAGATCGATTGATCTGGTGCCAAAGAAACTTCCGGCAAACCCCCCTGATGATATTTGCCTCCTTGGCCGTTAACCTGATTCTGCCCAATAGCCGCCGAATGGATTGCATCCAGTAAATGTTACCTCTTTCATCAAGAAAATCAATAGCTAATAATGCGTCTTCCAGGTGGTGATACATCCCCTCCAATTGTCTGACCGTGGCGAGGGCCGGCATCGCAGCCGGTTCCCTGGTTTGCTCAACGAGCGTATTGTAGAGTTCATAGCAGTGAATGGCCACCGCCTGGGCCAGGTTCAGCGAGGCGAACGCGGCGGTCGGAATGCAGGAGATGTGTTGACAGTATTTCAGATCGTCGTTGGTCAAGCCGCGGTCCTCTGGGCCGAAGAGCAGGGCGGTACGGTTGTGGGGCAGCAACGGCATGATTTCCGCGACGATGTCGCGGGGCGAACGCTCGACCGTGCGTTTCCGGCCCAGCCGGGCGGTGGTGCCGACGACCAGATGAAAAGGAGCAAGTGCGTCTTCGAGACGGGCGTGCACTTCCATGGTGTCAACCAGGTGAACTGCCTTGTGCGTTGCCATCTTGGCCATATCCTCGTACCGGGGGACCGTGTCGCGGACGACGATCAACCGGGATATTCCCATATTGAAACACGAGCGGGCGGCGGCGCCGATATTCTCGGGAAACTTGGGGTGCTTCAGGACCACGGCGACCTGGTCGAGCGGTGTCGGTGATTGAGGCATGGTCAAGAGATCCGGGAAGAGAAAAGGGTTGCCGGAATGATCCGGCAACCCTGGAATGGTGGTGCGAGTGA
>CAYSSK010000006.1:0-58093 GCA_964433645.1 uncultured Desulfofustis sp. | reverse complement strand
GCAGCGGCTAGTCCTTCCTGCTCGAATCCTCCAGCGAAATTCGACTGATTTTTTCGTATTCTTCCGCCTGTTTGTCCGGTGTTGTCGGCTTGAGGCGTTTGAGCAGTGGGACCACGCCTCTTTCTGATTTTTCAAAGAGGCTTTCAGCCTCTTTCAAGGTGATCTGCCAGGCCGGAGCGAAACCGGGGGCCTTTTCGAACATGATGTCAAGGGCCGTCTGATAAATGAAGTATTGCCGGATCTCCTTCCTGCCCGGTTTTTGGTTGAGCGACTGAACGGTGATACGCAGGTTGTCGCGTTCCTGTTTCAGTCGTTCAAGTTCGGCTTTCCGACGCTCGTTTTCCGCTGAATCGATCTCCAGTTTGGTGTGCAGGTGTGCCCTGAGTCGATCTACTTCTTTGGAGAGTTCTACTCGTCTGAGAAATCCTCGAATATAGATGATAATACATAAGACGAGTCCGAGAGCGAGTCCTTTGGCAAAAGGATTGCCCAGCAGCGCCATGAACCAGCTTGTTTCTTCCATTATATTCCTCCAGGTGCGTTGGGTTCGCAGGCAGTTTGACCTGATTTATAATCGCTATTCTTTTCAATTGAATATGCGAAAAACGGGTGTAAGTCAAGCGGCAAAACAGGAACCCCGGATCGACGTGGCGGCGATCCGGGGCCTTATCGGCGCAGGCCTCCAGAGCTTTTTTTTACCGCCGGCGAGGAGACATGCTCTGTTCCGTTTCGCGCTCGAGCCGGAAAGAGATTGCGTTGTGCCGCCCTCCCACATCGTGCAGGGTAACACGAACCAGATCTCCGATCTGCAGTGTTCTGCCGCTCGTATCCCCGACCAGACGATGACGCTTTTCATCGAGGATGTAGTAATCGTCGGTAAGGGTCGACAAAGATACGATACCGTCGACCGAGAAGTCAAGCAGTTCGACGTAGCAGGCGGTTTCGCCGACCCCGGAAATGACGGCAGCAAAGCTTTCTCCGAGGTGGCGGGCCATGAATTGTCGTTTCAGTCGATCGATCATGTCGCGTTCGGCACCGACGGCGATTCGTTCCCGCCAAGAGAGATGAAGGGCGTCGTCCGATAACGACGGTGCCGGGCTGACTGTGGCCGGAGATTTCGGTGGTTTTTTCCCTTTGCTCGCCATCAGCCGGCAGAGCAGGCGATGAACGATCAGGTCCGGGTATCGCCTGATCGGCGACGTAAAATGGGCGTAATGCAGGGATGCCAAGCCGAAATGGCCGACGTTTTCGGCACTGTATCGGGCCTGCTGCATGGTCCTGAGCAGCAGGTTGTTGACGATATATTCGTGCGGGGTGTTGCGAACCTGTTCGATCAGCTGATTATACCATTCGGCTGTTGCCGGTTTGCCGGGCAATTTCAGGCCGAGAGTCCGGGAGAAGACGATGAAGTCTTCGATTTTTTCGGCCGACGGCAGGTCGTGAATGCGAAAGAGCAGTGGCCGGCCCTGCTCGACAAAGATCTGGGCGACCGCTTCGTTGGCGGCGAGCATGAATTCTTCGATGATTTGATGGGAGAAATGCCTCTCGGTCCGGCGAATCGATTCGACCTGGCCGTTCTCGTCGAACGTGACGGCGGCCTCGGGCAGACAAAAGGCGATGGAGCCGCGCTCCTGCCGGGCGCGCTGCAGCAGCCGGGCGAGTTCCGCGGCGTGCTCCAGAGGTTTCAGGAACAGTTTATAAGAACGCCTGGTTTCGGGGTCCCGCTCGGTAACGATCTGTTCAACGAGATCGTAGGTAAATCGCTGATGACTGCGGATGATACTGCGGGTAAAGGATTTGGCGCGCAGCCGGCCCTGCCGGTCGAAATCGAGGATTGCGGTAATCGCCAGCCGGTCGGTGTCGGGAAGCAGGCTGCAGAGGTTGTTGGAGAGATTTTCCGGCAGCATCGGCACCACGGTGGACGGAAGATAGACCGAGGTACCTCGTTCATAAGCCTCGCGGTCCAGGTCGCTGTCGACCGGGACGTAGGCGCCGACATCGGCGATGGATACCAGCAGTCGGTAGCCGGACCTGGTTTTTTTCACGGCAACGGCGTCATCGAAATCCTTGGCATCCGCTCCGTCGATAGTTACATGGAGACTATCCCGCAGATCTTCCCGGCTGCCTGCCGCCGGGTCCGGCGGCGGCAGGTCGGCCTGCCGCTCTGCCGCTTCGCTGAATCGATACGGCAGTTTGTGCTTGTCGATCACCAGCCGAACCTGAACGGCAACCAGGGTGGGGGTGCCGAGGATTTCGACAATCTCGCCACGCGGCGTCGTGCCATCGGCATAGTGCAGCTCGACGATGACCGCATCGCCATCGGCCACCGCAGCAGGCGGCGCCGCGCTCAACTGAATGGTGAAGGGGAAGCGCTGATCGTCAGGCTGAACGGTGCCGTGGCGCCCTTCGGCGCTAAAGATGCCGGCCAGCTGCCGGCTTGCCCGTCTCAGAACGGTGAGCACCTCGGCTTCGGTTTTTCCCGGACGACGGGAAGGGGTGATTGCAACCAGAACCCGATCACCGTGCAGGCCGGAATAAAGACGGGCCGGTGCGATGTACGGGTCCTTGGCCCGGTCCGAGCCCATGGTGTCCGGACGGCGTGACAGCTCGGTGGCAAAGGCATGTCCGGATGGACTCATGGCAATGGTTGCCTCGGCCAGGGGATGGCGGGTGCTCAGGCGGTAGCTTTTTTTCCCGCCCGGTCGCACAAGTCCCTCCCGCTCCAGCAGAGTCAGACCGTGTTGGACTTCATGCTTGCCGGAGCGCGGCAGATCGAGTGCCTTGACGATGTCGCTTACGCCAAGGGGGCTTTCGAAGCGATAGAGCGTCGCCAGGATACGGTTACGCAACCGTGTTTCGGCGACCGAGGGAGCCGGGTGTCTTGGTCTTGGCGTGCCGGCAAATCTGGTTTTGGACCGATGTTTTCGGTAGCTGCGATTTTTGCTCATGGCCGCCGATAGTGGAGATGGTGCTGAAATCAATGGTCCGAGCGGCGGCGTGTGACACGCCGGCGGTGCGGCACCGTCGATCAGCTGTGGTGGCTCCCCGGTTGATCTCTCAGCCGAGAAGCAGGTACGTGAACTATAGCAGGGGCGCACCGGATCGTGCATGATTTTTTCCCTGTTTGATCGATTTGTGATATGCAGTAAGGGATTGCCTTTTCCGCCCAGCGACTTAAAGTTAACAGTTGGCGACGGGCAACGGCCCGACGCGAGACGGCAGATGGATTGATGCAGATGATAAAAACCCCTTTCGACCTCGACGCATACCGTGACCAGATGCGGCACTACGTCGTGGACCGTCCGTTCGAACAGGTCTTCTGGGACGCACTGGCGTTTGCCGAGAAAGCGCATTATGATCAGTGGCGACGGTCCGGGGACGCCTATATCCTGCACCCGTGCTCTGTCGCCAAAATTCTTGCTGAAGAGATGGACATCACCGACCCGGAAATCCTTGCCGCCGCACTCTTGCACGATACCGTCGAAGATGTGGAAGCGGTTACCTCGGACGTGGTCGGCGAACATTTCGGATCGTATGTCCAGGCCATCGTCGAGGGGTGTACCAAGGTCACGCATCGCTCTGGAGATCGCCAGGTTGACAGCAAGCTGGTGCATCGCAAGATTTTCTCCGGAGCCGCACTGCGTCCCGAAGTGATGCTCGTCAAGCTTGCCGATCGATTGCACAATCTGAGGACCCTGCGGGCCATGCCGAGGAACAAAAGGCAGCGGATCGCCGACGAGACGCTCGATATCTATGCCCCGCTGGCCACGGTCTTTGGACTGTTCAACATGAAACGAGAGATGTACAACCTGGCTCTGTCCTACAAGTTCCCGAAACAGGGCGCCAAGTTGAGTAATCACATCAAGCAGCTGGCCGACTCCGAAATTTCCCAGCATATTCTCGAACAGCTGCGCATCGCCGCCAAAGACGCCCGGTTGAAATGCGAGATATCACGTCGTATCAAAGACCTCTGGGCCTATTATGACACGGCAAACCGAATCTTGCTGCAGCAGATCGAAACTCCGGTCGAAATCCTGATCATCGCCAATTCGGTTGATGATTGTTACCGGGCGCTGGGCATCGTCAACCAGACCTTTCGCCCCATTCCCCGGACCATTCGGGATTTTATCGCCAACCCGAAGCCGACCGGTTACCAGGGGTTGCACGCCCGGGCCATCATCAGCGGGCAGCGCTTTCTTTTCAAGATCAGAACCAGCGAGATGGCCCGCAAGGCCCAGCGCGGGTTGTTTCGCAATTGGAGCTCGAGGCAGGGCAAACAGGGCAAGTTCATCCTGGAGTTGCAGGAGATGCTCGATATTATCGGTTCCGATGAAACAGTCTCCTATCGCGAATTGATCGCGGCCGGCGGTATGAAGGAAAACTACACGTATACGCCGCGCGGGGATTTGATCTGTTTACCGATCAGAGCAACCGTCCTCGATTTTGCTTTCCGGGTCCACACCGAGATCGGTCTGACCTGTATCGGCGCGAAGATCAGAAATCAGCGGGTGAGCCCTGATTATCTCCTGCAGGACGGCCAGATGGTAACCATTATCCGCGCCCGGGAAAAAGTGGCTTTTCGGCAGGAAATGCTTCAATTGTGCCAGACCCCGAAGGCCCGCGCTGAACTGGCCAGAAGCTTCCGTCAGCGTGGGCAGCGGGTGGCCCAGGAGATCGGCGAGGCGACCTTGCTCCAGGAGATGAGGCGTTATGGGCTGCCGCGGGATTTGCTCGACAGCGAGGGAATGTCGCGCGTGGTCGCTTCGTTTTCCCTCAAGGACAAGGAACGGCTCTTCCGACAGATCGGTACCGGCCGAATCAGGCTGCCGGAAGTAATCGAGTGCATCAGGCAGGAATTGTTTTCCGGTACCAGTTTTCTGGCCAAGCCGACCGGGGAGTTCAACAAGATCAAACTCAATACGCTGGATCCGGTCTTTATCAAACTGTCATCGTGCTGCAAGCCCAATCCGGTGGACAAGGCCAACTGCGCCCTGCTGACCACCAAGGGATTGTCGGTGCATAACAAGAACTGCCCGCGTCTGCACGAGATCAAGTTTCAGCGCGAGGACGCCATCGATATCTCATGGGAGCGGACCACGCCGATCACCAGGCCGCAGAGCGTGCTGTTTCCCGGAGCGGGACGGGAAGAAGTACTGGCCATTGTCGCCTCGGCACCGAGCCACATGAAGATGCACGATATTGTCGTAGCGTCTGATCTGCCCGGCGACCACCAGTCCTGGAGGCTGCATTTCGAGGTTGCCGAACTGCGTGATCTGCAGAAAGTCATCCGCCATTTCGATCGTTCGGGAATCACGTACGAATTCACGCTGGATTTCTAGCCTTCAGGGGCACTATCCGCCGTTGTGGCGCTGCCGACAACCACGTGCCTCCCCTGGGCCGTTCAGGCGGCCCGATGGCGCTCGTCTCCGGTTTGGTCCGGGCGATAATTACTGAGAACGTTGGACAACATATCGGGGAGATCGTTTTTCTGCCGGGAACTGCGACGCAATTGTTTCAACGTCTTGTCCAGGGTGAGTACCTCGCCGAGGAAAATATGCCGCAAGATCAGAGAAATGAGCCTGGTGATGGTGGTCAGGTTAGAGATTCTCGACTGCAGGTGTTGATCGCGATCAAAGGCCGTTGAGGCGAAGATCTCGACCGGGGCGCCTTCCATTTCGCTGATCGAGACATACCAGGTGTTGAGCTCTCGATCGCGGGTTCGGTATCTGACGGCGTCGAGCACATCGGGCAGTTCCCGTGGTGATCCGGAGAGGATGTCGCGAGAGGTGGCTGGCCTGCCGGTCAGTGTGCACAAATGGTCGAGCAGCCCCGGTTTGCTGGCGAGGGTGTCGACGATAAGCAGGCAGTCCGCGCAGAATTCATTGCCGTCCCGGTCGACCAGGACATCAGTTTTGCCGCAGCCGTCACACAGTTCTGTATCGGTCATCTTTTTCATGGGGCCAGTTATCATTCGGAGTTAAGGTTGGGATGAGGCGGTTGAGCATGGTCTGGAAAGAAGTTCCGGAAATCTCAGATGCGCCGAGCCGGCTCAGGTGAGCGGTGGTCATCTGGCAGTCGATCAACCGATAGTCGTGTGCTTGTAGAAATGAGGCCAGGTGTATCAAGCAAAATTTGGAGGCGTTGGCCAGAAGAGAAAACATCGATTCACCAAAAAACACCTGCCCCAGCGCGACGCCGTAGAGGCCGCCGACCAGTTGCCCGTTTTGCCAGCATTCCACCGAGTGACAATAATGACGCTTATGGAGTTCGCAATAGGCGTTGATCATCTCTGTCGAGATCCAGGTTTCCTGGTTTTGCTCCGTGCGTATCCGGGCACACGTGGCGATTACCTGCTCGAAGTCCTGGTTGATGGTGCATGTTGTCCCGGAGTTTCTCCGGGAACGTTCCAGCCGTTTTGAAACTCTCAGTGATTCCGGGAAAAGGACCAGCCTCGGAGAGGTGAACCACCAGAGAATCGGGTCGCCTTCAGAAAACCAGGGAAAAATACCGCGGCGGTATGCAGCAATCAATCTTTGTGGTGACAGATCTCCGCCGACCGCCAATAAGCCATTGTTTTCAGCAAGGTCCGGGGGCGGGAAAATAATCCGATCTGTCAGCTGGAATACCGGCATAGGCGACTGTACAACAGCCGCCCGGCGGGTGTCAATTACCAATGCGCAAGCGCCCTGCGGGAGAACCCCGGCAGCCGGAAGGGGACGCTCCATGTTCAGCCGAACACACGGGAGCCGATTGGTACCGGCACGGATAATCCATTGATCATCGGTGATAATCCCTTGCTTCGCGCCCTCTTTGTGTTACATAATTGAAGCAGATGGCACCTGCCGGCCTCTGAAGCCAGCTGATCAGGCTGGAAAGCACCAGCAGCCGGGGGTACAGTTTTCATTTTAAAAAAGATGTCATGCAAGATCAACAGCCCCCTATTACTGGCCAACCATTTGAAGATATAGTCGATACGTCGTTTTTTTTCGCAGGCGGCGGAAGGCGGGAGGTTGTCGACGAAATCAAGAACGCCCTGCTTGACGGCGTCAGCCTGATCACGCTGATCGGCTCGCAAGGAAGCGGTAAAACGATGGTCTGCCGAATGGTTGAAAAGGAGTTGCCGGCCGGTCTGATCTCGGTGTTTCTGCCGCGGGCGGTGGAGTCGTTCAGTGATATGGTGGATATCGTCGGCCGTGAAGTGATCGGTGAGATTGAAGTTCGCGAGGACGGGGCGACCACAGAGATGCTGCTGGCCATTGCCGATTCTCTGCGCACACGTGGTCAGCGGCTGGTGATAGTCTTTGAAGAAGCGGAAAAGATTTACCTGGCGACGCTGGAGCGGATCAGGAAGATGCTAGATCGGGTCAATGCCGACGGTCTGCTGCTGCACCTTGTTTTGTCGGGACGGCCGTCGCTGTCCGAAAGTCTCGAGCAGCTCGGCATTGTCGCCTTTCAGGAGGTCGAGGAGCGGAATCTGCTTCTCGCTGATCTCGATCAGCAGGCGACGCAGGCTTATCTTGATCAAAGTCTGCGCATTGCCGCCGACAGCCGGGACCGAGCCGTTCCAGCCGATATCGGGGCGGGGATTTATGCGGCGTCTCTCGGCAACTTTCGTACCATCAACCAGTTGGCTGCCGAGTATCTGCAATCCGAGCAGACGGAGGAGCCATTTCTTGTCCTGTTGGACACGATGAATACCGCCAACTCTCGGCGCGCCGCCAGCAGGGAACGCCGCTCCCGGACTGTTCCCGGCATGCCGAAGGTGGATCTCGACTTTCTTACCCTGCCGAGGATCGGCGCCACCTGGCTGTGGGCCGGCGGCGCTCTGACGGCTGTCGTGGTTGCTGTATTTTTGTTACTGCCGCGCTCACCGGAAGAGGGCGACCGACAAACCGATCAATCGAGTGTACCGGTAATCGAGTTGCGCGCGGTTGAACCGCTGGCCGGTGAGCCGGCAGTGCCTTCGGCGAAGCCTGATCCGGTCGAGAAAGAAAAAACGTCCGGCGTGGCCGATGACATAGCTGCCGTCCCTTCCGGATCGGCTGTGCAGCAAACCGAGAACAGCACGGCAACGGCGCAGCCCGCAGTCCCGGTTCCGGTCGGCGAGCAGCCTGCAGTCAGTCCGCTGATGATCGCGCCGCCGGCTGGAGTCGAGGACGGTGAGAAAGACGCGGTATCCGTCCGGAAACCGGCGGATAGCTTGTCGGGTGACAGTCCGGCCGATGACCATCGTACCGCCGTGAGTGCGGTGGCGGAGGCCGAAGGCTCGCCCGGCGCTGCTGTCTCCCCGGACGAGAACGACCTGGCGGCGAGACCGGCGGCCGAAGAGACCGAAGAATCGGTGTCTGCCCTGCCGCCGTCCGGGTCCCCGGCGCCGGAACCTGTTGCCGAGTCAGCGGCGGAGCGGCCGGCTATTGCTGTCAATGAATTCAAGAAGATCCCCCCACCCGTTCAGACCGGCACCGGCGAGCAGCGGTCACAGAGCGCGGCAGCACAAGCGCCGGTAGAGCCTGCGACTGATCCGGAGGGCGATGTTTCCCGACAAACAATACCGGAAGTCGAAAACGATGGTCCGATCGAGGTTGTCGAGCAGGAGACCAGGAGCACACCAACGGAAAAGAAAGCGTTGAATCAGCCGCTGCCGGTGATGATTTTCGATGAGGGGAAAAAAGAGGAAACCGTCTCCGCGACGGTGAAGTCGGTTCTGGGTCCGGAGAGTATTGGCAGGACGATTTTCTTGCCGAAGTCTGAGCCGGATGCAAGCGAGCCGGGGCAGGCGGCCGATAGCCAAGGGCAGCTGTCTGAAGCTGCCGACGAGCCGGCGGGCGAGAGGCCTTCACCCGGTCCGGATGTGCCCGTTCGTGAATCATTGTACAAGGAGCGGCTTGCAGCCGGAGCACGCTGGCTGGTTGGCGGCGGTTCCGGACGATTTACCGTGCAATTGATGGTGTTGACGTCCGAACAGGCTGAAGAAAATCTGCAGCAGATGTTGGAAGACAATGAGTATCGGTCGGTTGCCGACGACCTGTTCGTGCTCAGACGGCTCGGCGACCCGCCGACCGTGATGCTCTATTTTGGAGAGTACCGGACATTTGCCGCAGCGCAGCAGGCGCGCAATACGCTGCCGGTTTTCCTCAGAAAGCATGATCCTTACCCGATCGCCGTTAATGCCGCGGTGGAGAAGACGCGAATGCTGCCGTAAGCCGGAAGAGACCGGCAGCCATGAACGGTCTATGGCGTTATCCAACGTATTTTCTATGGAAATTATTACATCAGACAACGCGACCTATGTCAGCAGGCCGGCACGCACCGCGCTGATCCCCGGCCTGTTCCCTTCCTTCTGGTTTTATGCCGGGTTTATCGGTATTGTCCGGCGGGCGGCGCGGCTGGCGAAAGGGGGCGGCTATGACAAAACGGCCTGGCAGGCCAGCAGTCTCGAAGTCCTTCGCCGCCTCGAACAGGTTGGTATCAGGATCGAGGTGAGCGGCCTCGATCAGGTTCAGGCGGCGCCGTGGCCGGTGGTCTTTATCGGGAACCATCTGAGCGTCATGGAAACGGTGCTCCTGCCGGGGCTGCTTCTGCCCTATGGACCGATCACCTATGTGATTAAACAGAGCCTGCTGGAAGTGCCGGTGTTCAAGCATGTCATGAAGTCCTGCCGCCCCATCGCGGTGACCAGGACCAACCCCCGCAACGATCTGAAAACGGTGCTCAACGAAGGTTGCAGGCGTCTGGAAGAGGGGACGTCGGTCATCATTTTTCCCCAGACGACAAGAGCACCATTCCAGCCCGAGCAGTTCAGCTCGATCGGCGTTAAACTGGCCCGCCAGGCCGGTGTTCCAATTGTTCCCATCGCCCTGGTCACCGATGCCTGGGGAAACGGTCGATGGCTCAAAGACTTTGGGCGAATCCGACCGGAGCGTGCGGTCCGGTTCGCCTTTGGTCGACCGATGGCCGTGGGCGGTAAAGGAGCTGAAGAGCATCAGGAGGTGATCTCCTTTATCAAGCAGCGCCTCGACCGGTGGCAATCGTTGGAGAAGTGAGGAAGCCTCTCCGGCCAGGCCCATAGCAGCAGGGGGCAAGCTGTCCCCCACCAACGTGATGCCCATCGGCACAGATCCTTTTCCCCGATCTCCGCGGCCTGGCGATCAGGTCGCAGCGCAGCAGACGGGGGAGGACGACCAACCAGCCAACCCAGCCGGCCGCGATGACGATTTTCATGCTTCGTTGTGACCATCACTCCTGGGGGCTAGGGGGGGGAGATGATGCCGAGGCGCCGCAATAAGGCGCCGAGATCGCGTTGGTCAAGCCGTCGCAGACCGGCCCGTTGAGCCAGCGCCATCGCCTGGGCATATTGATCTGCAGCGAGCCGACCGGCAAGGTCCGGTTCATTGAACGCAGTGCCGCAGGGTCGGTACTGGTCCATGATGTTGACATAGGTATTCGTTCCTATCTCTGCGGCAATATAATCGAGAATAGCGGCCGTTTCATCGATACCCCCCGGCATCAGCAGATGTCGGACGAGCAGCCCACGGACCCCTAGTCCCCGGTCATTTATCACCAGGTCGCCGACCTGGCGATGCATAATAGCCAGCGCCCGCCTGACGATTTCCGGATAATCCGCTGCCTGCAGGAAGCGTTGAGCGCTGACGGGGTGCCAGAACTTGAAATCGGGCAGGTAGATGTCGACAATCCCGTTAAGCAGGTCCAGCGATTCCGGGAGTTCGTAACCGCTGCAATTATAGACGAGTGGAATTCGCAGGCCCGCCTCCAGGGCGACCGGCAATGCTTCGAGCAGCTGCGGCAGGACATGACTGGGGGTGACGACGTTGATGTTGTGACAGCCTTGTCGCTGCAGTTCAAGCATCATTGCCGCCAGAGCGCCACTGTCCACTTCGGGGGCGTTTTCCCGATCGTGGCTGATCTCGTAATTCTGGCAAAAGCAGCAGCGCAGGTTACAGGAAGCAAAAAAGATGGTGCCCGAACCGCTGTTGCCCGACAGCGGACCTTCTTCTCCATGGTGCGGACCGTAGCCGGATACGCGGGCCAGCCTGCCGGTGGCGCAGAATCCCCGCTGGTCGTCCAGCCTGTTGACCCGGCAGCGGCGCGGACAGAGTTGACAGTCGCCGAGGGCCTGTACCGCACGGGTAACTCGCTGAGCGAGACGGCCGGAAGAGAAAAGATGATGGCTGACTGGTTCCATGGAGGTGCTGGTTGCCGGTTTCGGCCCGTTTGGGCGGGCGATGATTAATCGTGGTGTGCAGCAATGCCCAGCATACCTCATCGGCAGCGCGGTGTCCATTGCCTCTCCGTGTACCGGTTAGCCGACCTTCGGTGGGCGATAGCCCGGAGCCGGAAAATCTGGTATCTCTTTCTTCGGTAATTTGCTAGATTGACCATGCCCCCGGCGGGCCGGCGTTACCCTTCCCGTCAAAGAGCCGGTGTTGCGGCCGTCAATTCCTTTCACGCGCGGATGATCTGGTGAAGTCGACATTTCTCAATGATGTGCCGATTCAGCGCAAAATGACCCTGCTCGGTCTGGCCAGCACCGGGACGGCGCTTATTCTTTTCCTGGCCTTGACCGTTTTTTTCCAGGTCCGTATTCTGCAGGGAGTAATGGCCGATCATCTTGAAGTGCTGGCCGAAGTAATGAGCCGTGTCGGCCCGGACCAGGAGGGCCTGCGGACCTGGAATCACGCGGCGGAGCTGCTCGGCGCCCTGGAGGTGGATCAAGATATCGAAGTTGCCGCGATACTCGGCCGAGATCAGCAGGTTGCCGCGGCCTATGCCCGTAATGATCAAGGGCTGGACAACCTGCCGCTGTCGGAGATGTCGCCCGGTCAGGGGACCCGGTTGATCATGGCGGACGGTGTCTTCAAACTGCATTTTTACCGTCCCGTTGTCCACAACGCAGATCAGGTCACCGGTATCGTTCTGGTGGTCAGCATGCTCAGGATCCAAAAGCAGGTTATCCTCACGACGCTGATGCTGGCGTGCGGTGTCGGATTTTTTCTTCTCATCACCCATCGCGCGACTCGCCGCTTACAGCGTTCGATCACCGAGCCGGTTTCCCGCCTGGCGGCAACTGCCCGGCGTATCGCCGAACTCGGTGATTACTCGGTTCGCGTCGAACAATCCGGCCGGGACGAAATAGGCGGCTTGATCGAGCACTTCAACTCCATGCTCGATGCCATCCAGGTCCGGGACAGTGAACTCCATCAGCATCGCCATAATCTTGAGTTGATCGTTGAAGAGCGCACCGAGGAGCTGCGTCGGCGACGGGACGAAGCCCTCGCCGCATCCCAGGCAAAGACCGAATTTCTGACCAATATGAGCCATGAGATCCGGACCCCGATGAACGGAGTGATCGGTGTGTTGTCGCTGCTCAACGATGCGCCGCTGACCGACGAGTATCGGCGTCTTCTCGAAACCGCCGAACGTTCCGCCGATGCATTGATGCGTATCATCAACGATATTCTCGATTTTTCCAAGATTGATGCGGGTATGGTCGAGTTTGAGTCGATTCCGTTCAACGTCTGCGAGCTGGTCGAAGAGGTGGCGTCTCTCTATGTCGACGTTGTCAGCAATGGAGCCATCGACTTGCTCTGCTACGTTCCGCCCGAGATTTCCTGCTCGGTCGAAGGAGATCCGACACGATTGCGGCAGATTCTGACCAATCTGGTGAGCAATGCGGTGAAATTTACCCGGCAGGGACAGGTTTTTCTTGGCGCTGAGCTCATTGAGCTGGTCGATCAGAAGCAATTGCTGCGATTCGTCGTCAGCGACACGGGGATCGGCATCCCTGATCATTTGATGCCTCGTCTCTTTGAGAAATTTACCCAGGCTGACGGTTCGATTACCCGGAACTTCGGCGGTACCGGACTTGGCCTGAGTGTCTGTAAGCAATTGGTCGAGCTTCAAGGGGGAGATATCGGGGCACGCTCGCGGGAAGGGGAAGGTGCCGAATTCTGGTTTGCTTTGCAGTTCAAGACGGACGGTGAGTCGTTTTGTCAGAAGATGGACACCGAACTGAGCGGTCTGCAGATCCTGATCGTCGATGATAATGCCAGCAGCCGGATGATTTTCGAATCCTATCTGACGGCTGCCGGTGCCCAGGTCTCCAGCTGTGGCAGCGGGCAAGAGGTACAGGCCCGCTTTTTCCAGGATCCGACCGGTGCTGCCGTACCCGACGCCGTGTTGATCGATCATCAACTGGCGGACAGCAACGGTGCCGATCTTGCCTCAATGATCAGAAACCATTGTCCGAAAAACATGCCGCGACTGGTGGCGATCGTTTCCGGAACCGTGAACAGCGAACAGATTCGGCAGGAGGGGTTTCAGGCGGTTGTCCATCAGCCGGTTCGTCGCCGCCAGTTGCTCGAGGTTCTTACCGGGCACGGATCGGTCAAACGTGCGGAGGGCGTGGTCGAGCAGGGCGGGTACGCACCACGGACCCGCCTTTCCGGCGCCGTCTTGCTGGTCGATGACGAACCGATCAATCAGAAAGTGGCCCAGGCGATTCTCGAGCGCTTCGGCCTTGCGGTCCAGACCGCGTCGCACGGCAAAGAAGCGATCGAACTGGTCCGACACGGTGACTACGATGTCATCTTGATGGACATCCAGATGCCGGAGATGAGCGGTTATGAAGCAACCGAATTGATTCGGGCTGAAGAGCAAAGGAGCCGGCGCCGGCGGAGCCGTATTGTCGCGATGACCGCCAATGCCCTGAAAAGCACCAGGATGCGCTGCCTCCAATCGGGTATGGATGATTTTATCTCTAAACCGATCAAGCCGGAGATGCTGGCGGAGCGACTCCGCCCGTGGTTGCCGGATTAGCGAGCGATGGTGACGACACCGAGCAAACGATCAAGAGCTGCCAGGGCCTGAGCGTAGGTGGCCTTGGCCCTGTTCTCCGCCGACAGTGCCCGGGAATACTCCTGCTGGGCAACCAAGACATCAAACGTCGTGGCACGGCCGGCATCGAATTTGACCTGCTCTGCTTCGAGGCTCTTTTCCCGGGCGAGGGCGGTCTTGTTGGCCGCCTCGATGGTTTTCAGGCTCAGCTCAAGATCACGGATGGTTGCCCGAGCTTCTCGCCTGACTTCTTGTTTTATCAATTCGAGGGTGCTCTGGTTTTTGGTATGCCGGGCATTGATTTGGCGATAGCGCCCTTCGGCCAGAGTATTGTCGAGTGGGAGAGAGAACCGCAGGCCGACCTGCCAGTGCCGGTCGCTGCTGTCAAACGAATTGTCGATGGCCCGGCTGTAGCTGTCGGCGGTCCCGCCGAAACCGGCGGTACCAAAGAGGTCAAGAGCGGGGAGAAGCTCGTTCTCCGCTTTTTTCAGCTGCCATTTGGTAGATTGAACCTGCAGCGCGGCGGCCTTCAGATCCGGCCGGTCGGCTAGAGCCCGATCCAGGATCCGCACCGGGTCATAAGCAATCGGCCTGGTGTCGGGAAGATCGATCGGCCGCAGCGGGGCCAGCCAGTCGTTGCTGTTGATCAATAGTTTCAGCCGATCTTCGGCGGCACCGATGGCCTGTTGTCCCGAAATCAATTCCTGCTCGCGAACGGCCACTTCGGATTCGGGCTGAAAAATATCGATATCCGCCAGGGTGCCCGCCTCGATTCGGGAAGCCGTTTCATCCCTGAGTTTTTCGGCACGTTTCAGTGACAGCTTGAGAACTTCGAGGTTCTGATAGGCAAGAACCAGGTCCCAATAGGCGATTTTTACCCGAGCGGCAAGATCGGCCGCTTCGTCGTCGACCAGGAACATCCGGGCCGCGAGCTGGTTGTGGGCCGCTTTGCTATCGGCCAGTTGCACATCACTGCCGCGTGCTTTGAGCAACGGTTGAGTGACTCCGATGGTGACACCGGTGCGGTAGACCGGATCGAAGAGCAGCAGGTCGTTATCGGTATCGAGCGTGTTGTTGCTCAGTGACAGATCGATCTCGGTACCCGGGGTGAACCGCTTTCGGACGCCGACCTGCCAGGAGGTGGTTCGCTCATTTTCGGCGGTGGTTACCGTTACCGCAGTCGTTTTCTGGCCGGCGGCTCCGGCTTCTGCCGATAGCAACGGGGCAAACGATCCCGCCGCAATCCGCACCGAACCCTCCGCCTCCAGAACATCCTGTTGTTTCAGGTAGAGGCCGAGATTATTGAGCAATGCCGTCTCGACCACCTCGGGCAATGAGAGTCTGATCTCGCGCTTACTCTCGGCCGTTGTGCCGGTCGGCACGACGGTCAGCAGCAGGGCGACCAGCAGGGCCGGTGCCCGATACAGGAGCGATGTCATCATCACGAATCCTTTTTCACCAGAGGTTCGCCGGCCAGGAAAGGATATGGTTTCCAATACAGCTCATTGAGCCGTCGGCCGAATTGCTGGAGACGATTGTCGGTTTGTTCGAACAGAAAATAGAGGGTGGGAACGATGATGAGTGTCAGAAAGGTGGCGACAATCAGGCCAAAAATGACCACCACCGCCATGGAGCGCCACCACTGGCTCGATTCGCTGACCCAGGACATCGATAATGAATGAAAATCAAAAGAGATACCGGTTACCATCGGGATCAGTCCGAGAATGGTGGTGATCGCGGTCAGCAGGACCGGCCGCAGCCTTGTCGCCCCGGCCGATACGACGGCATCGCGCAGAGCGTAGCCGCGTTGCCGCAGCTTGTTGGTATAATCTATCAGAACGATGGCGTTGTTGACGACGACGCCGGCCAGGGAAATGACGCCGACACCGGTCATGATGATGCCGAACGGCTGGGCGAACAGCATCAGGCCGAGAAAGGCACCGCCCAGAGAAAGAACTACCGATGTCATGATGATGAACGGTTGACTGACCGAGTTGAACATCGACACGAGGATCAGGAAAATCACCAGCAGGGCGACCAGGAAGGCCTTGCTCAGAAAGGCTTCAGACTCCTGCTGAAATTCAAATTCACCGGTGAACTTGACCTGATAGCCGGGGGGCAGGGGGAATTGCTGCATCAGTTTTTCCGCTTCCGCGCGAACCACCGGCCCGGGAACCTTGGTTTCGTCGACATTGGCCTTGACGGTGACGACCCGTTCATTGTTGATCCGGTTGATGTCGCCCATCGTCCCGCCGAAGGTGATGTCAGCCACCGTTGACAGCGGTACCAGCTCGCCGCTGGGAGTCGGCAGCATTAATTGGTGGAGCACGTCCATCTTCTTACGATTGTCTTCCGTGAGTTGAACGGTGATGTCGTAGTCGTCGCTGCCTTCTCGAAATGAAGAGACCTCCAGGCCGTTATAGGCGCTTTTCAAAGCGAAACCGATACCGTTGGTGGTCAGCCCGAAGAGCGCCGCTTTCTGTCGATCGACGGCGACCTCAACGGAAGGAATTCCCTCGACGAAGTCGTCGCGAACATCTTCCACGTGGGGAAGGGAGGTCAGGACATCTTTGATCTGGTTGGCGAGCGCCCCGAGGATTTCGAAATTGTCGCCTGAGATCTCTATATTGATCGGCGCGCCGGTCGGCGGACCTTCCTCCTCCCGGGCGATGGTGATTTTTCCGCCGGGGATCCGCTTGACCCGTCGGCGAATCTCTTCGACATCGAGTTGGGAAGAGCGGACGCGGTCATGCAGTTCGACAAAACGGACTCCGACGTGGCTCGGCGTGTTGGCACTAAAAGCGGAACCGCCGCCTGAATCGATGGTGGCCCGCATATAAATGGACTCGATGTCAGCGATATCACTTGGTCCCGGTAGCCGTTTGCCGTCGGCGACTTCATGTACCCGGGGGGTCAGGGCGGTCAGCGGGGTGGCGTCGGGATCGAGCGGTCTGCCGTCCGGTGTCGTGGGCACGCCGGCCAGGATGAATTCGATGCGCTGGATAATGCGGTCGATATAGTCGAGATCCGCACCTTGCGGGGCGTCGACATTGACATAGATGCCTTTCGGATCGATCTCGGGAAAGAATTCGATCGGCTTTTGCAGGCCGACGGCCAGCAGCCAGCCCTGGATCATCAGCACCAAAACGCAGAATGCGATGGCAATGACCGCGTAAGGAGTTGTCAGCGCCCGGCTCAGCGAGGCCGTGTAAACGGTCAGCAGCCACCCTTTGATGACCACCGGTTTTTCGACGGCGGCCGTGAGGTCGCGCAGGTCTTTCTTCTTTGCGTTGCCTGGGGGCTGTTTCAGTTTCATGAACAGCGAGACCATGGCCGGATTGATGACCAGGGCGACGAACAGGCTCGAGGACAGGGTGACGATCAGGGTTAGCGGGAGAAAGCTCATGAACTCGCCCATGATCCCCGGCCAGAACAGCATCGGGGCAAAGGCCGCCAGCGTCGTGACGGTGGAGCCGATAACCGGATAGGCGACTTCGGAGGTGGCCTTCATGGCCGCTTCGACCCGGGAGGCACCCTGTTCCAGGAAACGATAGGAGTTCTCGACGATAACGATCGCATTATCGACGAGCATGCCCAAGGCCAGGGTCAGGCTGAACAGGACGACCATGTTCAGCGTAATGCCCATGAGGTAGAGGGCGGTAAAGGAGAGCAACATGGAAAAGGGAATGGCCAGGCTGACCAGCAGCGCATTTCTGATGCCCATGAAGATAAAAATGACGATCAGCACCAGGACCAGTCCCGAGAGGATATTGTTCTCCAGGTCGGCGACCATCAACCGGATATCATTCGACTGGTCCATGACCTTGGTGATCTCCGTGCCGGCCGGCCAGCCCGGAAGATAACGGTCGATAACCCGATCGGCGGCATCGGTGATCTCGATGATATTTTCACCGGATCGCTTTTTCACCGACAGGTTGACGGCATCGCGTCCATTGAGGCGGGAGCGGGACAGCTCCTCCTTGAACCCGTCGATGACCCGGGCAACGTCCTTGAGGTAGACCGGCTGACCCTGATGGGTGGTCAGCACCAGGCCGTAAATTTCCTCCGGTGTGGCGAATTCTCCGGGAACCCGCAATTGGAAACGACCATTGCCCAGGCGCAGGGCGCCGCCTGACGTGTTCTGGTTCTCGCTGCGGACGGTAGTCTGAAAATCGGTGATGGTCAGGCCGTAATAACCCAGCTTGTCAGGATCCACCTCGACCCGGATTTCCCGCTCCAGACCTCCGGTTACCTCGACTTCGAGGACTCCGGTAATCGCCTCGATATCGTCTTCCAGATCGTCGGCGATGTCTTTGAGGCACGGCAGGCCGCAGGTCCCGGACAGGGAGTAGACGACGATCGGCATCTGGGAGAAATTCACCTCGAAAACCGAAGGATCTTCTTCCAGATCGGTGGGTAATTCTCCGAGTGCCTCGTCGACCTTGTCTTTGACATCCTGCAGGGCCTGGTCGATATCGGTGCCGGTGACGAATTCCACGTTGATCATCGAACGGCCTTCGGAACTGATCGACTGGATCTTCTTCAATCCATCGAGGCCCTTGATCTTTTTCTCGATTTCGATGGTCACCGAGGTCTCGATGTCGGCCGCTGAAACACCCCGATAGTCGGTGGAGATGAAGACATTGGGAATGGTGATATCGGGAGAACTTTCCCGGGGCAGGGTCCGGTAGCAATAGGTACCGAAGATCACCAAAACCAGGGCCAGCACCGTAACGGTGGTACTTTTTCTGACGGCGGTATCCGAGACGATCATGGCAGGTTGCTCCCCGCTTCGCTGAGGACCCGAACGACCTGAACGGGGCGTCCGTCCTCGACATCACGATGCCCCTCGACGATCACCCGATCTCCGGCGTCCAGGCCGGAGACGATTTCAACCAGCCATTGTTCGGCGATGCCGGTGGTAACCGGCCGTTTCCGTGCCGTCCCGTCTTCTTCGATATAGACGTATTGTTCATCGTTTCGCGTGATAATGCTGTAAAGCGGAACGGCCAGGGCTTCCGGTGAGCTGTTTTTGACGATATCGGCACGAACGAACATACCGGGGAGGATGGCATGGTCGGGGTTTTCGAGTGTCAGTTCCAGTCGGTAGAGCCTTGCTGCGGTATCCGGCGAGGGTGAGAGAAACGATCGGGTGCCGGTAACCAGTCGGTCGTCGAGGGCCCTGATTCGCACGTCGATCCGATCGAGTTTTCTGACCGCGGTAATATCCGATTCGGGAATGCCGATAACCGCCTTGACCCGGTCGATTTGCAGGATCACGCCGATCGGGTCGCCGACTCCGAGGAACATGCCCTCTTTGGCGTCCAGGCGGCGAATGATGCCGTCAATCGGTGCGGTGACGCGGCAGCGTTCCAACTGCAGTCGGGCGTGGTCGAGTTCGGCTTTGGCCGTCTGCATCCGGGTCTTCTGCGCTTCGAGGTCGGCGACCGGGATTACGCCTTGGGCGTGGACTTTCTGATCCCGGTCAAAATCGGCACGGGCCAGGGAATAGGCCGCTTCGGCGCGGTCACGGGCAATACGATAGTCGTCGTCCTCGATCTGCAGGAGCAGGTCACCGGCCTGCACCGGCTGCCCTTCTTCGACGAGCATCCGCTCAACGGTGCCGGACACTTCGGCGAGCAGGTCGAGCCGTATCCATTCTTCGGCAAGACCCGGCAGGTTGAGCCGATTGCTGATGGGTGCCGGTTGGACCGGCAGGACCACGGTGTTGACCGGCGGCCGTTCCTGCTTGACGGCTGCCGCCTGCTCGGCCTGGATCGCCGAACGCTTACCGGCAATGGCAAAGGCCAGCACGATGATCAGAAGACCCAGGGCCAGGAAAATGAACCGGGGCAGATTGCGCCAGATGAAAAATACGACGCGTCCGCGGCGATGGGTGGGTCGCTGATAGGGAGAGTTCATGTGTTGCCGGCCTGAGTTGTTGAAGGTTTAAGACCGTCGATGGCTTGGTTGATCAGGGTCTTCATGGATTCCGGGATTTCTTCCGTGGGAATCATGCCGTTGTACCAGCAGGACAGGATAAGCAGGTGCAGTGCCCAGAAGTGACCGGCAATGTGGAGCAGTTCCAGATCTTCGCTCAGTTCTCCGCGTTGCTGGGCTTTGCGATAGATCGGGTAGAGGATTTCAAAATACTGGTTTTGCATCTCCAGGTCGGCATCACTGTGATGTTCCCGGGGAAAAACAGACTCCTGCAGGTAGATCCGGCCAAAATCCCTGTTTTCGGTGATATGCTTGAATTCGGCCATGAATATCACCAGCAGTTGCTCCTGCAGGGACGATTCCGGGTTGGTGTGTGCGGTCAGCTCGCTTCGAGTGTAATCGAGTTCCGCCTCGCAGAAGGCGCGGACGATCTCCTTCTTGGTCTGGAAATAACTGTAGACGGTTCCTTTCCCGATGCCCGCTTCCCGGGCCAGCTCTTCGATGCTGGTCTGCTCGTAACCGTTTCGGGAAAACAGCTTGATGGCTGCACCGATAATCGCCTTGCGCTTATTGATCTTGTTTTGCTGTCGAACGGGGTGCATATATCCTCTACAGCAGATGGAAAAAAAGATGAGAAAGCTCGTTAATGAGTCGATTTCCGTAGGAAAGGTGCAGGCCATGCGGATACCGGCGATGACATATACCCGGAAAATCGACCGCGGTCAATTTGTTTTTCGACTCTGGTCGAAAAAGTTGGTGGCCGGCATGAGGCTTCTTGACAATCGATCTCCCCGCACTGGTCGGTTCTGCCGGAGGCTGTGTCGATAGTCGGCGGCGAGCAGAATAAAACCCCTGTTTCGCCGTTGACTGAGACCCACCAGGGTGGCTTGCTATTCTCATGCATCTGCCTTATGGTTAGCGCGTTTGTTTTTCCGTTGCCCTCAGTTTGGGCGCAGTCCCAGCGGCCCGTAGCCGGTCGTTTTTCATCCGCGGAGAGGATACGATGGACCTTCAGGTTTTTGCCAGCGGGCTGCTGGCGCAACTGGCCGGCTGGCTGCAGGTGGGCTATGCCTTTGGTGCCGGCATGGTATCGGCGGTCAATCCCTGCGGATTTGCTATGCTGCCGGTTTATCTTTCCCTTTATCTCGGTGCCGGCGATCAGCACTTTGCCCAGCGCTCCTGGCCCGTCCGGCTCGGCCGGGCCGTCGGCGTCGCCTTGGTCGTCTCGGCCGGATACGGTCTTCTCTTCGGGGTGATCGGTGCCATTGTCTCGGCTGGCGGCTCTCTGCTGCTTGGTGCGTTACCCTGGGTATCGGTGATTATTGGCGCAGCCTTACTGGTGCTCGGTATCTGGATGCTGCTCGGTAAACATCTATCCCTGGATATCATGGTCCGTCTGTCAAGCCGTCTCGGAGATCCTCGAACCATCAGTATCCGCGGTTTTTTTCTGTTTGGTCTGGCTTTTGGCGCCACCTCGCTGGGGTGTACCCTGCCCATTTTCCTGGTTGTCGTGGGCAGCGCCCTGACCGCCGGTGATTTTGTTACCGGTATGGTGCAGTTTCTCTGGTATATTCTCGGCACCGCCAGTGTTTTCCTGCTGCTGACTCTGGCCATGGCCTTTGTTCAGGGCGGCATCGTCGTTGGCTATCTGCGGCGCATGGTCCCCTACGTGCACGTTATTTCGTCGATCCTGTTGATTCTGGCCGGCGGCTATATTGTCTGGTACTGGTTGAGCAGCGGGCTGTTGATCGGTCGGTCGGCCCTCTCCTGAAAATGGGCGATGCAGGTCACACCCGTGGCGCCGGGCAATCCGGGGCAACGAGCGGTGCCATAACGGTTGCCAAGCAGCCTCTGCAGGGACGGGGGATGATTGCCGCAACCGGTGCTTATCTGATCTGGGGGCTGCTGCCGATCTACTGGAAGGCGCTCGAATCAGTCGCTAGCTATCAGATCCTCGCCCATCGGATGCTCTGGTCGCTGGTGCTGACGGCCGGCCTGCTCGCCGTTTTCGGCGGTAAGGATCGCTTTCGTTCATTGTTTGCCGATCGTAAGATGGTCCTGGTTTCGACCGGCAGCGGCCTGTTGCTCGGTGTCAACTGGCTGACTTATATCTGGGCGGTCAACAGCGGCTATATTGTCGAGGCGAGTCTTGGCTACTATATCAATCCATTGGTCACCGTTACCTTCGCCGTGGTTATTCTCGGCGAACGGCTCCGTTCCGGCCAGGTGGCGGCGCTGCTGCTGGCCGTTTTCGGGGTTGTCTATCTGACCGTGGTCTATGGAAGGTTCCCCTGGATCGCGTTGTTGCTGGCGATGACGTTTGCCGTTTACGGGCTGCTCCACAAAACAACACCGATAGCGCCGTTGAAGGGGTTGTTTCTGGAAACGCTGGTGTTTTTCCTGCCGGCCAGCATGATGATCCTGTTTGCCGGTTCGGACGGGCGGGGCGCCTTTATCACCGGCGGCTGGTCGCTCTCACTGCTGCTCATCGGGACCGGTGTCATCACGACCATTCCGTTGTTGCTGTTTGCCTATGCCGCACATAACATCAAGCTTTCATTGCTCGGCATCCTGCAGTACACGGCACCGACCTTGAATCTGCTGCTTGGTATCTTCGTGTATCAGGAAGAGTTTCCCGGCAGCCGAATGGTCGGGTTCCTGCTGGTTTGGAGCGCGCTGTTTGTTTTTATCATCGAAGGAATGATTCAGCGCTCACGGCTCAGGAAAGCGGTATTGGTCCAGCGGTAAGCCGATACTTCCTGCCGGCTGTGCGTTCTGAGCACCACGGCGGAACGGGGTGTGATAATCGTTATCGAAGGCGCGGCAATCATCGAAAGAATGGTTATCATATAGGTAAAGAGCAGGGTCTTTGCATGATGTGGAAACGGGGCATTTCTTCTCTTCTTTCACTCCCTCTCTCCACCTGTCCCGTCAAGCATCATGCTCAGGCCCCGTCTCTTTTTTTCATGCCATATCTTTAAACCGTACATTTTCCTCGGCAGTAAGCCCAACTGCCGGCCGCCGGCGGATGGCGTGCCAATCCGTTGGGAGCGGAGTTAAGACCAGCGGTGATCACCGCACAACACGCTTGGTTCGGCGCGCTCAAGGGAAAAATCGTTTGATTTTTCGCCGGCGTTCCAGCTATCATGAACACATCGCCAACAAGAGCCCCATTCCTTTTTGATCGGCTGCCAAAGAGCCGGCGATGATGGTCAGATGACAGATAAAAAACAAATACTTACCGACTTTCTGCCGACAGCGGTCCTGCAAGCGGAAACACAAGATGCCGCTGAAGCGGTACCGCACCATCAATTATTTGACAACATGGTTTGTATCAGACGGTTGCCGTTTCGGATCGGCCGTGAGTCGCGGGTCAAGAAGGTCAACGGTCGCATCGAACGGATCGAGCGGCCCAAGCTGGACGACCGGGAACCGAACAACGACCTCTACCTGGTCGATCGGGGGCACCTTCTCAATATTTCCCGGGAGCACCTGCGCATCGAGATTGACGGCGACGCGTTTTACCTGGTCGATCGTGGAAGCGCCTGTGGTACCAAGGTCAACGGCGAGGCGGTGGGCGGCGACGATCAGGGCGGCAGAACACTGCTGAGTGATGGGGATATCATCACCATCGGTACGACGGAAAGTCCGTACCGCTTTCGCTTCCTTGACCTGCGCGGCTTTACGATCGCGGCAGGCGATCATCACTGACAACAGTGTCCAGCGACGAGAAGCGCGATGGACAGGCGGTTTGACGGGGGAACGGAACGCCAGGGAGCACGGCAAGAGGGCGGGTGTTGCGCGTCAATCGGCCTGGCTGATTGCTTGGGCGATCCGCAGGGCCTGCCTGGTTGCGGCGACATCGTGGACCCGCAACAGGGAAACCTTGTCCAGACACAAGGCCGAAACCACGGCCGTCGCCAGATCGCGGTCCAGAGCCGGGCAGCCGGTGAGATCTCCGAGAAACCGTTTGCGTGAATGGCCGAGCAGCACCGGTCTGCCCAGTTTGGCAAACCGATCGATATGCTTGATCAGCGAGAGGTTGTGCTGCAGGCGCTTGCCGAAGCCGATGCCCGGATCGATAATGATCCTGGCCGGGTCGATACCGGCGGCCGCCAGCGTTGTCAGCCGTTCGGCGAGAAAATCGTAGATCTCGCCGACCACATCATCGTAGCGAGGGTTTACCTGCATGGTATCGGGTGTTCCCTGCATATGCATGATGATGAGTTCGGCGCCGCTATCGGCAGCTACCCCAACCATCTCCGGGTCACCGCGCAGGGCGCTGATGTCATTGATCAATGATGCACCGGCAGCCAGTGCCCGGCGGGCCACTTCCGCCTTGCGGGTATCGATGGATATCGGTATGTCCGAGAATGTGCGGATCTCGTTGATCAGCGGGATAGTCCGTGCCAGCTCTTCATTGAGACCGACCGGATCGGCAAAGGGCCGTGTCGATTCGCCGCCGATATCGATGATATCGGCGCCCGAGGTGATCAGGAAGCGGGCGTGATCGACGGCGGCCTGCAAGGTAGCCAGAGAACCGCCGTCGGAAAATGAGTCAGGGGTCACATTGACGATCCCCATAACTCTGATGGAACTGCCGGTCATGTCGACAGTCCCGGCTCCTGTTTGTCTGCCGTTTGCGCTTCCGATACCGGGCTACCGGTCTCTTCGGTTGCCGGTTCCGGAATAGGGGGCTCAGTCGCCGCCGGTCCGGCGGATTTTTTCGCAGCCGCGTCGTCCTGCGGCTCCCCGTTCGGGGGATGGTCGTCGGGCCGCAGTTCGGCGAGAATCCGCTTGATATCCTCAAGAACGATGGTTTCCTTCTCCAGCAGTTCGCTGGCCATCCGCTCGAGGACATCGCGGTGGTTTTCCAGCAGAGACGTCACCTTGTCGATTGCTTCCAGGACGATCTCCTTTACGGCGCTATCGATCTGCCGGGCAGTTTCTTCGCTGAAATCACGGTGCTGGGCGATCTCCCTGCCAAGAAAGATCTGTTCCTCCTTCTTGCCGTAGGTCAGCGGGCCCAATTCGTCGCTCATGCCCCATTCGCAGACCATCTTGCGAGCCAGTTGGGTGGCGCGTTCGAGATCGTTGCCGGCGCCGGTGGTGATTTCATCGAAGATGATTTTTTCGGCGATTCGGCCACCGAACAGGATACAGATCGAGTTTTTCAAAAAGGCCTTGGAATGGGTGTATTTCTCGGCCATCGGCAGCTGCATGGTCAGGCCGAGGGCGCGGCCGCGGGGGATGATGGTCACCTTGTGGATCGGGTCGGTATGGGGCAGCAGATAGGCGACGAGGGCGTGTCCCGCCTCGTGGTAGGCGGTGACCTCCTTTTCCTTCTCGGTGATGATCATCGAGCGGCGCTCGGCGCCCATCATGATCTTGTCCTTGGCTTTCTCCAGCAGGACCAGGGTGATCTCCTTGGCCCCTTCCCGGGCGGCCATCAGCGCCGCTTCATTGATCAGGTTTTCCAGGTCGGCGCCGGAGAAACCCGGCGTGCCCCGAGCCAGGATATCGTAATCGATATTGGCCGCCATTTTGGTCTTCTTGCCATAGATTTCAAGTATTTTCTGGCGACCACCGACATCGGGGATCGGCACGATCACCTGCCGGTCGAACCGTCCGGGCCTGAGCAGGGCCGGGTCGAGAACGTCGGGCCGGTTGGTTGCGGCCACGATAATGACCCCTTCGTTGGACTCGAAACCGTCCATCTCGACGAGCAACTGGTTCAGGGTCTGTTCCCGCTCGTCGTGACCGCCGCCGAGCCCGGCACCACGATGACGGCCGACGGCATCGATCTCATCGATGAAGATGATGCAGGGGGCATGCTTTTTCCCCTGGATAAACAGGTCCCGGACCCGTGAGGCGCCGACGCCGACGAACATTTCGACGAAATCGGAGCCGGAGATGGAAAAAAACGGCACGTCGGCCTCGCCGGCGATTGCTCGGGCGAGCAGGGTCTTGCCGGTGCCCGGCGGGCCGGCCAGCAGCACGCCTTTGGGAATCCGGCCGCCGAGAGCGGTGAACTTGTGCGGGTCCTTGAGAAAGTCGATGATCTCTTCGAGTTCCTCTTTTGCTTCGTCGATACCGGCGACGTCGGCAAAGGTTACCTTGTTGGTGCCCTGTTCCATCAACCGGGCCCGGGTCTTGCCGAAGGACAGGGCGCCGCCCTTGCCGCCGCCCTGCATCTGGCGCATGAAGAAGATCCAGACGCCGATCAGCAGCAGCATCGGGAACCAGGAGACGAAGATGGTCATGAACCAGTTGTCTTTCTGTGATTCCTTTACAGAGATATCGACGCCGGCATCGCGCAGCAGCGGAATGAGCTCGTCGTCATTGGCCGGGAACACGGTGCGAAACGGTTTGCCGTCCTGCAGTGTGCCGGAAAGCGTGTCGCCGTCGATCCTGACCCGGTTGATCGATTTGTTTTCGATCCTGGTCATGAATTCGCTGTAGGTGAGCGAGGAGACATTGCTCTGCGGTTTGTTGAACAGATTGAAGAGCAGGATCATGGTCAGGCCGATTACCAGCCACATGCTCAGGTTTTTATAGAACGTATTCAAAAATCCCTCCGGGTACGATCAGCCGAGCTCCATCGTACCGCTCATGTTCTCGTTTATTCGGTGCGGCACCCCCGTGCCGCCGTGACAACCGCCATTACATTATATCATCTTTCGGCAAAGTCGAGAGTCTTTGGTTGCCTATTCTAGTCATCAGGCAAATTTTTGTACAGCCTTTACCCCGATCGCTTTGTTTCTCATGTCTTTGAGTGCCCTGATAAAAGCTGCGGCCCCGCTGATCGTCGTGGTATACGGGATGTGCAGATCGATGGCGGCGCGCCTGATCCGGTAGCTGTCCTCGGTCGTTCGCCGGCCCAGCGAGGTATTGACGATCCAGGCGATATCATGGTCCTGGATCTTGTCCAGAATATGAGGTCGCCCCTGGGAAATCTTATTGATCTGCCGGCAGTCGATTCGACTCTCCTGCAGGAATAGTGCGGTGCCGCTTGTGGCGTAGATGGTAAACCCGAGTTCGTCGAGGGTCCGGGCAATGGGGACGATGGCGATCTTGTCGCCGTCCCGCACCGAGATAAAGACGTTGCCCTGGGTCGGCAAGCTCGAGCCGGCTGCCAGTTGGGCCTTGCCGAGTGCCATGCCGAGATCGTCGTCGATGCCCATTACTTCACCGGTTGATTTCATCTCCGGGCCGAGCAGCGAGTCGACTCCGTCGAAGCGGTCGAAGGGGAAGACGGCTTCCTTGACGGCCCAATGATCGATCCGGGCCTCGGTTTTCAGGCCGAGATCGGCCAGCGTCATGCCGAGCATCACCTTGGTGGCCAGTTTTGCCAGCGGCACGCCGGTGGCCTTGCTGACGAACGGTACGGTCCGCGAGGCGCGGGGGTTGACTTCGAGGACATAGAGGGCGTCGTCCTTGACCGCGAACTGCACATTCATCAGGCCGATGACGCCGAGTTCCGCGGCCATCGCCTTGCTGGCGGCCGTGATTTGGTCGATGATCGCTGCTGACAGGGTGTGGGGGGGCAGCACGCAGGCGGAATCGCCGGAGTGGATGCCGGCTTCTTCGATATGTTCCATGATGCCGCCGATAATCGTGGTTTGCCCGTCGCTGATGGCATCCACATCGACTTCGATGGCATCTTGCAGAAATTGATCGATTAAAATCGGGTGATCCTGGGCGGTATCGCCGATGGTCTGCATGAAGTCGCGAATGCCGTCCTCGTTGTAGACGATACGCATGGCCCGGCCGCCGAGTACGTAGGAAGGACGAACGACGACCGGGTAGCCGATCTCAGCTGCCGCCCGCAGGGCTTCGTCGACAGTCAGGACCGTATCGTTTTTCGGTTGCTTCAAATCCAGTTTGCGAAGCAGCTGCTGGAAGCGCTCCCGATCCTCGGCCCGGTCGATGGCGTCCGGCGGCGTACCCACGATCGGAACGCCGGCAGCTGCCAGCGGTACCGCCAGGTTGAGCGGAGTCTGGCCGCCGAATTGGACGATGACCCCGGTGGGTTGTTCCAACTCGATGATATTGAGGACATCCTCCCGGGTCAATGGTTCGAAATAAAGCTTGTCGGAGGTGTCGTAATCGGTGGACACGGTTTCCGGGTTGGAGTTGACCATGATCGATTCGATGCCGATTTCCTTTAACGCAAACGAGGCGTGCACGCAGCAATAGTCGAACTCGATGCCCTGGCCGATGCGGTTCGGCCCGCCGCCCAGGATCATGATTTTCCGGCGATCGGTCCGCCGGGCCTCGTTTTCCTGTTCGTAGGTGGAATAATAGTACGGGGTGTACGACTCGAACTCCGCCCCGCAGGTATCGACCAGCTTGTAGACCGGCAGGACGTCCAGTCGATGGCGCACCTCGCGGATGTCGTCTTCCGAGGTCTTGGTCAGAAAGGCCAGCTGCCGGTCGGAAAAACCCTGCTGCTTGCAGCGGCGCAGGAAATCGTGGTCGAGTCCGCGAAACTGCCGGGTGACGATCTCATCCTCGGTTGCCACGATCTGCTTCAGATTGTGCAGGAACCAGGGGTCGATGCCGGTCAATTCGGAGATCTTGTTGACTGTCATCTTCCGTTTGAGCGCCTCGTAAATGAAGGCCACCCGTTTCGAGTTGGCCACCAGGAGACCGCTCTGAAGATCCTCGTCGTCGAGATGCGTCATGATCTCCTTGCCGTCACCGCCGAAACCGAAACGTCCGGTTTCCAGAGAGCGCATACCCTTCTGGAAGGCCTCCTTGAAGGTCCGGCCGATGGCCATCGTTTCGCCGACCGATTTCATCGAGGTGCTCAGGCAGTCGGCGGCATCGGGAAATTTTTCAAAGGTCCAGCGGGGGATCTTGACCACGCAATAATCGATGGTCGGTTCGAAGGAGGCGTAGGTCTCCCTGGTGATATCGTTGCGAATTTCGTCCAGGGTATAACCGACCGCCAGTTTGGCGGCGATCTTGGCGATCGGGAAGCCGGTCGCTTTGGAAGCGAGCGCCGAACTCCGGGAGACGCGCGGGTTCATCTCGATGACCATCAGTTCGCCGTCCAGCGGATTGACGGCGAATTGCACGTTCGATCCGCCGGTCTCGACGCCGATTTCGCGGATGATGGCAATCGCCGCATCGCGCATGTCCTGGTATTCACGATCGGTCAGGGTCTGGACCGGCGCGACGGTGATCGAGTCGCCGGTGTGGACGCCCATCGCATCCATATTCTCGATGGAGCAGATGATGACGACATTGTCGTTTTTATCGCGCATCACCTCGAGTTCGAACTCTTTCCAGCCGAGCAGGCTGCGCTCCAGCATCAGCTCGTTGGTCATCGACAGGTCCAGGCCGTGCCTGCACAGGGCCTCCAGTTCCTGACGGTTGTAGGCGACACCGCCGCCGGTGCCGCCGAGGGTGAAGCTCGGCCTGACGATCAACGGAAAACCGATGTCCTCGCTGGCCTGCAGCGCCTCATCCAGGGTATGAACGATTGCCGACTCCGGGACCTTGAGGCCGATGGCCCGCATCGCCGCGCGGAATTCTTCGCGTCCTTCGGCTTTCTTGATAACGGATATGTCGGCGGCGAGCATCTCCACCCCAAATTTTTCCAGGATACCCATCTCGGCCACCCTGATGGCGGTGTTCAGCGCCGTCTGGCCGCCAAGTGTCGGCAGCAGGGCGTCGGGGCGCTCGAGTTCGATGACCCGGGCGACCATCTCCGGGGTGATCGGTTCGATATAGGTGGCATCGGCCAGGCCGGGATCGGTCATGATGGTGGCCGGGTTCGAGTTGATCAGCACCACCTGGTAGCCTTCTTCCTTCAGGGCCTTGACCGCCTGAGTACCGGAATAGTCGAACTCACAGGCCTGGCTGATGATGATCGGGCCGGAGCCGATGATGAGTATCTTTTTGATGTCGTTTCGTTTAGGCATAATAAGATCAGTTGCGCTCGAAAAAGGGTGCGAGGTGTCTGCCGAGGCTGTTCAGGGCAGGTTTTCAGCGTGGCCGGTGCTGCTGGTGCATCAGTTCGATGAAGCGATCGAACAAATACATCGCATCGTGCGGACCGGGGGCGTGTTCGGGATGGTACTGCACCGAGAACGCCGGGAATCGCTTGTGGCGCATGCCTTCGCAGCTGCCGTCGTTGAGGTTGATATGGGTCAGTTCCACCTGCTCCGGATCGAGGGTCTCGATGTCGACGCAGAATCCATGGTTCTGGGAGGTGATTTCCACCTTGCCGGTATGCAGGTCTTTGACCGGCTGGTTGCCGCCGCGGTGGCCGAATTTGAGTTTGTAGGTCGACCCGCCGTAAGCCAGGCCGAGCATCTGGTGCCCCAGACAAATGCCGAAGATCGGCAGACGGCCGAGTAGTTGGCGAATGGTGGTGACCACCCCTTCTACGCCGGCCGGGTCGCCGGGACCGTTTGACAAAAAGATACCGTCCGGCTGCATGGCCAGGACGGTCGCACCATCGGTGGTTGCCGGAACGACCTGAACCCGGCAGCCTTTATCGGTCAGGATCCTGAGTTGGTTGTATTTGATGCCGAAATCGAAAGCGACAACTTTCAAGGCATCCGGCGGTCCGGCGGCGGTCTCGAAGGATGTACCGGGGATCGGGGTATGGTCCGTCCAGCCATAGGGAGCCTGACAACTCACCTGCCTGACCATGTCCCGACCGATCAGGCCCGACCAGTTTTTCGCCTTGTCGATCAACGAATCGTTATCGATATCCTCGGTGGAGACAATGGCCTTCATGGCGCCGGCGGTGCGAATATGACGAACCAGCGCCCGGGTGTCAAACCCCTGGACGCCGAGCACTCCATAGGCCGTGAGAAAATCGGCCAGGTTCTGGCGGGCCCGGTGGTTACACGGGATAGCTTGATATTCTTTGACCAGGAAGGCTTTCGGGTGAATCGCAGCCGATTCCATATCGTCGGGGTTGACGCCGTAGTTGCCGATCAGCGGATAGGTCATCACCACCATCTGACCGGTATAGGAGGGATCGGTCAGCACTTCCTGGTAACCGCTCATCGAGGTATTGAAAACGATTTCACCGACCGCTTCGCCAGGGCCGGTAAAGGAGAGTCCCTCAAAGACGGTGCCGTCTTCCAGGGCGATCACTGCTTTCATAAGGACGTCCTTCTGTAGGGCGGTCAGGGACCGCATCAGTGTTGCGGTTGCTGCTGAGGGGAAACGACTGTCAGCGGCTCGATCGGTCCGGTCGATCGGGGTCGTATTGGTCGGTGGCAGCAGGGGTGAGCCACTCTTCGTTTCGTCAAGATAAAACGCCAACATATAACTCGGAAAAGCGTTTTTCGTCAAGCAGAATCAAGCAGAATCGAGCGATGACGTTTGCTTGTCCGCAGCCGTGAGTGGGGATCGGGGATTTTTGCCACCGACAATCCGCCGTCCCGCAACGGAGTTGGAAAAATGAGCGGCAGGCCATCGACCGGAGTTGTTTTCGGCTATTGATTATGGTAGAGCAACTGGCCATGAAAAAGCACGTATCCCCTTGCAGAGAAATGGCAGACCTCCGGAGCGGCGGTATCGAGCTGCGCCGGGTCATGCTGGATGAATTGACCGTCGAGCGGTTTTGGGCGACGACGGGACAGGCTTGGTGTGTTCTCGGCGGTACCCGTTCGGGAATCAATCGTTTTGTGTCTTTGCTCGCCGGCAATGAGGAAACATTCACGGCGGAGGTGTTGAAGCTGCCCGACCACCTGGCCGTTGTCAGTTTCCGCGGCCAGCAGGAATTGTTTGAAGAAGAGCTGAGGCGGGACGATTCGGAATTTCTCGAACGGGTCGACCCCGGTACGCCGGCCCGCGCGTTTCTCGAACATAATCCCCGGACCGAGGACCTGATTCGGCTCTTTCGACTTGACCATGTGCTCGATCGGGGGTATCGCCAACTCAGTTCCGGGGAGAGCAGAAAGGTGTTGTTGCTGTCGGCGATCAGTCGCGGCGCCCGCTACCTGCTCGTGGAAAACCCTTACGACGGCCTGGATCGGAAAGCGTGTCGGGACTTCGATCGAACCATGACGGAATTGCTCCGGGAGGGGTTCGGCGTCATGCTCGTACTCACCTGTCGGGCGGATATCCCGGCGTGGTGCACGCATCTGGCGGTGGTCGAAGGGGGCGTCATGGTGCGGCAGGGCAAGCGCGATGACGTTGAGCGGGCCATAAGCGAGGAAGAGTCGGCCGGCAGCTGGGTGCCATTGCTCGGTACCGGTGCGGCCGATGATGCGACCGAAGAGCCGGAAACACTGGTCAGGTTGGTCGGTGGCCATGCCGGATATGGTGAGAGAGTCATCTTTAACGACCTCGACGTTACCGTTCAAAGCGGTCAGCACACGTTGCTCACCGGTCTGAACGGGACCGGCAAGTCAACCCTGCTGGCTCTGATCACCGGCGATCATCCCGATTGCTATACCAACGAGCTGTATCTGTTTGGTATTCGTCGCGGCAGCGGCGAGTCGATCTGGCAGTTGAAGAAGGAAATGGGCATCGTCAGCCCCGCCCTGCACCGGGAGCACTATCTGCCCGGCAGCGCCCTGCAAGTGATTGTTTCCGGTTTTTTCGACTCGATCGGCCTTTACCGCAAACCGACCGTGCAGCAACAGCAACAGGCCCGTGCCTGGCTTGCCGAGATCGGCCTGAGCGATCGGGAAAAAACACCGTTCCGGCGTCTCGGTTATGGGGAACAGCGCCTTATTCTGATTGCCCGTGCCTTGATCAAGCTGCCGAAGCTACTGGTCCTCGATGAACCGACCCAGGGACTGGACGATCGTAACCGGTCAACTTTACTTGATTTCCTTGAAACGATCGCAGCGCGGCAGCTCAGCACCATTCTCTATGTCAGCCATCGCCAGGACGAGTTTCGATCCTTTTTCAAGCAACATCTCGAGCTGGGCTGAACCTGCTGGCGACAGGCCGGGGTGGCAACAGGCGGCGGACCGGTGGGCGGCCGCCGGTGCTGCCTGCCAGGAGGGACGGAGGCGCCGATCAGGCGAAGCTGTCGGCAAACAGCTTCTCGATGGCGGCTCGCCCGGCATCGCTGAGATATCTGGTTCCGGAGCCGACGAAGGTATCGTATTTGATCTGGGGGTGGTCTTCCTGCCAGCCGTCTTGCCATGTGTACCATTTTTCCTTGGGCTGATCGAAAACATGCAGGGGGCGGTTGAAGATTTTGGCGAGTTGCACGGCCCAGCCGGTTCCGCCCTTTACCGAGCCGTCTTCCTGGATACTGCCGACGACGAATACCTGGTAGCCGCTGTTGACCATGTGAAAAATGGTCTGCAGGACCTTGCGGATCTTCTCTGTCTCGTAGTAGGTCCGGTGCATCATGCGGGATGCAAGTTCCATACTGATGTCACCACGTTCGAGTTCTTCTTCGGTCAGCACCCGGGTGTTTTTATCCCGGGCCAGTTTATGGCCCTCAAAGGTGTAGATGACTTCCTTGACGTTGAATTTCTCGGCGGTTTCACCAAAGACGGTCTCGGCGCCTTTCAGGCCGCCGCTGTAAAGCGTGCAATTTTCCGGATTCATGAGATGATCCTCGTTGATGTTTGACAAAAACAGCTGTGCATCGGTCTCGATTCTATAATACAGCTGTGAAGAAAGGCAACCGTGCGATGGTGGCCGGAAGCCATTTTCCGTTCTTTTTTCATCGTTTCCTCTTTTCCGCGCTGAGGAAGACCCGCCAGGGGGCGGGGTGGCCTTCCACCGTTTTTGACGGATCGTTCGGATCGATGAAGTCCTCAAACGACTCAAAGGCCATCCACTCGGTACGCCGTTGTTCGGCAGAACTCATCGGGTGGGCGGCAAACAGTTTTGCTTCCGAGAAACCGGCTCGGTGCAGCCAATTGGCCAGGCAGGCGCCGGTCGGCACGAAATAGGTGCCGGGTACCTTGGCATAGGTTTTCTCCGGGAACAGAGCAATCGGATCGTCGCCGGGAATTGCCTGGGATTCGACGATCAGGCGGCCGCCGGGTTTCAGGGCGGTGAACAGATCGCGCAGGGCCTCGACCGGCGAGACCCGGTGATAGATGACGCCCATCAGTAAAATGAGGTCAAAGGTTTCCGGAAACAAACCAATCTGTTCGATGCCCAGCAGGTCGACGGCCAGGTTGCTAAAACCGGCCATGGAGTTGAGGGCCTGAAAACAGTAATAGTGTTGGACCGACGGTTCGAAACCCAGCGCCAGCAGCGGCTGATGAGCACTCAGGCGAAACAGGTAGTAGCCGTTGTTGCAACCGATATCGGCAACGACCTTGCCGGTCAGGTCGGGCAAGGCGGGCACAACCCGGCGCCATTTACGCTCGCTGCGCCACTCGGCGTCGATATCGACGCCGAAGACCGAAAACGGGCCTTTCCGCCAGGGCATGAAGGCCTTGAGCTGGTCTTCGATCTGTTGCCGGATTGGTGGCGATACCTCGTCGGCGTGCCCGATGCGCACCACGTCCGTGCTGCCGTCGGCACTGCCGGCGCGGAATCGAGCGAGAAATTCGGCGGGTCGGCGGTATCTGAGAAATCCTTTTTTGGGCTGCCCCGCCCACCGGTGTCGATCCCGCAGAACGGCCTCGATGTCGGCGCGCCTGACAGCGGCGGGCAATCTGTTGAGATACTCCATGCCGGCCTCCGGTCAGGCCGGTTTACAGGCGACAAAGGAAGAGAAATTGAACCATTGGAAAAAAGGAGTGACCGGATTGAACCCGGCGTTGCCCAGCAGGGCGGTATTCTCCTCGACGGAAAACGGGATCAGGATATTTTCCAGGGCTTCCCGTTTGCGGGCGATTTCCAGTTCGGAATAGCCGCGTTCCCGCTTCAGGTCGTGGTAGATGTCGATAAAGCTGCGGTTCAAGCGGCCATCAGGCAGGATCGTTTTTTCACTGACGATCAGCAGCCCGCCGGGCCTGAGGTTGGCAAACAGCCGCTCAACCAGGGCAGGCCGCAGCAGCGGCCTGATGAACTGCAGCGTATAGTTGACGATAAAGGCCGCGGTTCCGGGACGCTCGATCCGGTTGATGTCTTCCAGACAGAAGTGAATGCTGTGTCGGCGACTATACATCTCCGCCTTGAGCCGAGCCTTTTCCAGCATCGCCGGTGAGCTGTCCAGGCCGACCAGGCGCAGGTCCCGGTCGTCGAGGAGGCGGGCGATTTGCAGCAGCGAGGTACCGGTGGCGCAGCCGAGATCGCAGACGGTATCTCCCGGATCCAGGTGACGGCGAAGCAGGTGTGCGGTGGCCTTGATCACCTCCTGATAAAAGGGCACGGAACGGTCGAGCATATCGTCGAAGACCTCGACCACCCGATCGCTGAAGGCGAAATCTTCGGGTACGGTATCGGCTCGGTATAATCGATCGGCGGGCAGGGCGGAAGATGACTCCATGGCGGGGCTATTTTTTCTGATACCAGCTGCCGTCGGCGGGGCGGAACCAGTGTCCCGACTCGCCATTTTCGGCGAGTTGCTTGGCTCGCCGCTGGCCGACGAGGTCGATGTCGACCCCTTGTTTCTTGGCAATTGCGGCGTAGACGAGTCGGCGATCGTTGTTTTCCGCCTGGACAATCTGCTGCTGTGGCTTGTCGCCGCTTCGATATTCCAGGTATCCCTGACCGTTTTCGCCGATCACGCCCTGGTCCTTCAGGGCGATAATCGTCGGCAATCGCGCCTTCATTCGATCTTTGATCGAAGCGGATGCGGCCGGTGCGGCACACCAGAGCAGGGTGATCAGGAGCGTAAAAATGACGGCGGTGCAGTGTTGGCAACGCATGGAGAACCTCCGGGGGCGGATGGGATTATTGCTTGACGTCCTCGGCCGCTTCGTCGATATCACTGAAGAAATCGTCGAGGGCCCGGTCAACTTTGACATTGACGTCGATGGTGATGTGAATCGGTTTGATTTCCAAGGGCTTGACTTCGACCTCGTGTCTGGTGCACGACAACAGCAGCCCGGACAGGGCCGCCCCAGTCAGCAGCAGGCAAACGTAACGGTACTTCATCTCAATTGTTTCCCATGATCGATTTGACGTCGTAGCCGATCCGCAGCAACTCGGCCAGCGGCAGACGCAGGTTGACATCCAGTCTGATCGGATAGTCCAGGTTGCCCTGCTCCGCTTCGACCAGCATCCCGTCTTTGAACGCATAGGGCAGCGGCGTGCGCGGCCGGCCGTCGAGTTCCATGGTCATCAGCAACTCGTCTCCGGAGCTGTTGAACGACAGCCTCGACCAGTTGTAGGCGAAATCCTCGAGGGCTTTCAGCGAGTAGCCGAGGGAACCGGCCTGCTGCACGTCGCCGATTCCCTGACGGAGCAGGTCGGTATTGGTAAAGCGCACTATACCACCTGCTCCGGGGGTCGAAAACAGAAAACCGTCATCGATAACGAGTTGACCGCCCGACCACTTCAGCGGCAGTTTGCCGTTGAGCGCCCCGTCGCCCTCGGTCTGGTCGAAACCGAACTGGTTGAGCAGGTCGGCGAAATTGATGCGGCTCGAATAGAGCACGGTGTCGATTTCCGGGTCGATTGTCGAAAGCCGGATACTGCCCGACTCCAATGTTCCCCGGCACCAGCTGAGCCGGCTTTTCTCGATAAAAACGGTGCGCGGATCTTCCAGGCGATAGGTGATGTCGGTCGCGGCGAACTGCAGGGTGCCGATATCGATCCGGGCGGCGGTGCAGTGCTGACTTGGCGATGATCTGAGCTCCGGCAGGCGCGGCAGTGTCAATGAACAGTCGAGGGCGGTGACATTCAGGTGGGGCTCGTCGTGCGTGATGGTCCCGTCGTGCAGGGCAACCGCCAGCGAGCCGTCCAGGCGGCCGGCGCGCCGGTGCAGGGAGCCGTCCGCCGACAGGGTGCCGGTAAAACCGAGCTGCTCGGGGATTCCGGAGATGACCGGCAGCAGCGAGGAGTCAATGCTCGTCGCAGGCAGCTGCCAGGATATCTCGAATTGCCCGGCGGCCGGCCGGACCGAACCGGACACGTGCAATTCGGGGTGGGGCTCAAAGGCGGCTTGCAGGGTGCCGTCAAGATCAATGTGCTCGCGGCGCTGACGGATCGTCGCGGCAAAGGTTCCCAGCGGCGTGCCCGATCTGCCGACGGAAGTGATGACAAAAGAGCCGGCACCGCCCGCCTCGTCACCGGCCGCCCCCGGTGAAGGCAGCATAAACGGCAGCGACAACTCGACACCGTCGAAATGCATATCTTGATCGGACAGCAATGCCTGGTTAACGGCGCCGTGCAGGTCTCCACCGGTCATGCCGTCACGATGCTCGAGTTGCAGCCGGGCTGTAGTCCCGGTGAGCCTCGTTTCGCCGGTACCATGAAGCAGGTCGACCCGCGGCAGTTCCACGTCGATACGGGCGGCCAGCTGTCGAGGGCGGCCCGTCAGTTCGGCGTGCAGGGTCACCGCCGGCACGGCGACGGCCGCTGCCGAGCCGAAGATCGTCAGCGGCGCTTGACTGCCGGCCCGGCCGTCGATGTTCAGGTGCCAGGTGCCGTTTTGTTGCTTTTCGCCCTGCCAGGACAGGGCCAGGGGCAGCTTCTCGGCGGCCCGTGTTGCCAGTATGTCGGCCTCACCGGTAAACAGCAAGCCGTCCCGACCGGCGGTCAGGGAGCCGCGGGGTTCGGCCTGCAGCCTGAGCTCCGGGGTGGAGAGGAGCAGCGGAGAGAGTTCATAGCGCACAGCGGACGGCGGGCCATTCACACTCAGCCGGATCGTGCCGGACTCTTCCGCTCCCGTCAGGCTCAGGGGGCCGAGAGTCAGGGCCGGCTCGTCGAAGGTGGCCTGCAGGTCGAGGGCGGTCGGTGCGACCAGATTGTCGGCGAGCGACAGGGAGAGCGCAGCGGTAAAGGAACCGAGCCGTAATCCTTGCAATAGCGGCGGAATGAAGTGGGAGGGCACGTTGGTCTCGGAGCCTGCCAGGTTCAGCGACAGTCGATAACCGTCGTCGATGGCGCTGAGATCAAGGGTGCCGCGGGCTGCCAGCAGGTCGGCAAGAAAAAAGGACCCGGCCACCGACTCGAGACGGTAGGCGCCACTGCTGCCGCGCGTCGAGGAAACGGAGAGATCGGCCGAGATGCTCAGGCGCAGCGGCGGGTGTCCGGCCTCATGCAGGATCAGGCTGCACTGTTTGAGAATCAGACGATCGACGATAAACGGCAAGGCGAGCGGGGCGGCGGCGCTTCGGTTTTCCGGGGGGGCCTTCGGGGATAACCCGGAGATGATGATGCGATCACCGCGTCGCTGGAGGTGCAGGGCGGCGTGGTCGATAGTCAGGGCGCGGACCTGTTTTCTGAGCAATTCCAGCGGCGAAAACCGCAGCGCCAAACGGGGAACGGCTAAACCCGGTTGGTCTGACTCACCCAGATGCAGGGAGCCGCTCGCAGAAAAGGGGGTGAGCCGGTCGATGCTCAGCACCTGATCGTTTTTCGGCAGCTCAGAGAGAAGAACGGGCAGCAGCCAGGTATTCAGCACGAAGGGAGCCAACAGAAAGAGCAGGGCGACGGCGACCGCGGCAAGAACCAGACCGGCGGCCAGTCGGCGAAGTAGTTTTGTCATGGCTTTTTCCGTGATGGGTTGGTTGTGGGAGCACAAAGGAGTCGATGATGACTGGCGGCATCAATGATTCCACCCCCAGCGTAAATGAATCTGCGGTAAATGCCTAGATAAAATGCGGCGCCGGCAATCGCTGCCGCAGTGCTCCCGGCAGCCCGGAAGTGCTGGAAAATGGGGTTGCCATCGGGTAGATATGAAAGTATATAGCTACGCTGACGGGATTGCGACAACGGATGGTGTCAGCTTCGGTCGACGACGCCTGAGCTCTGACGGCCCGCCGGCGGCTGTCCGGTTGTCAAATCTTCTGCCAAGGGGGATGTGATGGAAACACCCGATACCTCTTCACGCCTGTCTGAAAATCGCCTGAAACAATGGGCCAATGTCGTGCTGTGCCTGCTGATCGTGCTGCTTATCGGTTACGGGATAAAGCGTGTCGCCGAGGCGCCGGATAGTGTCGGCTTGCTCGAGCAGAGCGTCATGCCGGAACCGCGCGTCGCGACAATCGGCAGGCATCTCGAACTCGTCGATTATCGTTTCGACCTGCATCAGGTCGGCAACCGGGTGCACGCCGTTTTCACGTTGGCAAACAACGGTGATCGTCAGCTGCGTGACCCGGTCATTGCCTGCGAACTTTTCGATCGATCCGGAAAGAGGCGAGGTGTCGACCGCTGGGAGATCTACGACACGGTGCCGGCCGGCAGCCAAGAGAGCTTTATCCTTGAACGGCAGCGCTATGTTTCTCATCTGGTGGATCCTGCGGCCGTGACCTGCCGGATTGTCGATGCGCGTGGTCCGGCTCGGCCGCTCGTCGTTCACGATACCCACCAGCCCCACCATTAACCGGGTCCTTCTACGCTTCTCAGGGCTCAGGAAGATCCTGCAAAGAACGCTGGACAGCTTATGTCAAACGAAATTGATTTTGATGAAATACTCGCCAAGTACCGCTCCGATCCGTACAACTATATTCAAGTGCGGGCACCGCATACCGGGGTGATCAACTATCAGGTCGATAAGGGGCAGGCCGTCGATGCGCCGAGCGGAGAATGGCTGCATATCCCGGGCACGATGCTGCTCGAGATCACCCGGGAAAACAACCGCAAGCCGCTTTGCTCTCCGATCTCGGGCATCGTTTCGGAACTTAAAGCGGATCTCGATGGTTGTTTCGTTGAGGCCGGCGAGGCATTGATGACTATCCGTTATCCGCTGAAAAAAAAGGATATCATCGAAAAAATTCTGAAAGAGGTGCTCTATCTGTTCAGAGCGCCGGAAACGGCCAAATATTTTTTCGCGCTGGACGTCCAGTCCCGGATCGATAAAAAGGGGGCGCGTTCGGTTACCATCAAGCCCGGTGAAGAGATTCTGACCATGTCGCTCATGAAACGGGACACGCCTGTTTATTACGCCGGAGAGGAAGGGGTTGTCCATTCGGTCTATTTCGAGCCCGGGGTTTCGGTCGATCAGGGCGAACCGTTGATCGGCGTGTGCGGCGCCGACAAAGTGCCGCTTATCCAGAAAGTGATCACCCGGGTCAAGGCGGAGTGGGACAATATCTGATGGCCCGGTGTTCCCGGCAGGTACTGTTTCGCTTGCCCCCGCCGATCAGTGGTGGCGCCGGCAGGGTATGATGTCAACCAACGGCCTGACTGCCGCCCGTCTTCTTTCCTACTGCCGGGATGTTGAACTGCCGGCGCGCCGCATCGGGCCCTTGGGCCGGGAAGCCGGCGAGATCATGCGTTACGGGGCTTTTGTCGGCAGTGTCATTGAACAGCACGAGCGCCTGGAAAGGGCCATGCAACGGGCTCGTGAGCATATCGCGGTGCTGGAGCAAGCAGGCAGGTCGGTGATTTCGGGAACGACCATTGTCGCCGGATCGCTGACCGGTTCCCGCGGACGTTTTGTCCGGAGCTGGCACGCCCCGCCGGGTGGCCTGTGGGGGGCGCTGGTCGTTGTCAATACCCTTCTGCCCCGTTCGTTTCGGCTGCTGCCCATGGCGGTCGGAGTTGCCTGCTGTGAAGCGGTGCGAGGGTATTGCCCGGAAGCGACCATCCGCTGGGTCAACGATGTACTGATCGGTGGCCGCAAAATCGGCGGGTTTCTCTGCGAGAGCTTTCTCGGCGAGAGATCCGGGGAGGAGTATTGTCTGATCGGTTTCGGTATCAATGTCAACAATGAATCCTTTCCCGACGAATTGCGCAACGATGCCACCTCCCTCAGCCTGGCCGGGAGCGGATGTGTCGATCTCGGTGAATTCGCTTGCCGGTTCCTGGCCGCTTTGACTTTCAATGTCGGGCTTCTTCATTATTACGAAGACCAGGCTCTGCGGGGGCGGATCGATGCCGGCGCCGACCATCCGTTGCTTGTTCGCTGGCGCGAGCTGAGCGATTCGATCGGACGGAGGGTGGTCTATGGTTTCGATGTACTGAGTCGGCCGCAATACCGAGCGGTGACTACCGGCGTTAACGAAGACGGAGGCCTCTGTCTTTCCTTGACGGATGGCAGTCGGATCGTTGAACACAGTGGCGAGATCCGTTACCTGTCATGAACGCTCTGGCCCGGATCAGTCCGGCGGCAGCCATTTCCAGGAGGTGAGTTCCCGCTGGAAGAGGTGCCTGCCGTACTGGTACATGCAGGCAAGGGTTTCGGCGAGGACGGCCCGGCCGATTTTACAGCGGTTGAGTCGGGTCGGTTGTTGCCGCTGGACCATGGCGATGGTCTGGATGGTACCTGCCGACAACCGCGTGCCGGCAGCCTCTTCACCGGCCAGGCAGGCGGGGCAGATCAAGCCGCCGGTCTGCGGGCGGAACAATCCCGGCTGTCCTGCCTGCCACGGTGTGCCGCACCGCTGGCAGACCGAAAAATCAGGACGATAGCCGATACAGTCAAACAGCTTGATCAGGAACAGGGCGATGATCGTTTTCTGCCCGTCCCTGCTGTTGAGTGCATTGAGTGTCCAGAGCAGGAGCAAAAACAACTGGTCGTCCCGCTGTTTTTCGCTACTGGCCAGCAGGATACATTCTCTGACGATCGAGGCCGCCTGATAGGCGGTAAAGGTTTGCCTCAGACCGATAAAGCCGTTGATCAGATCAGCATCGGTGAGGACCGCGAGCCGGTCCGGTGCCGATTGAGAACAGGTGATGTGCAGAAAGGAGAATAGTTCAAGCTTGTTGACGAAGCGTTTTTTGCTGCGATGAGCGCCTTTGGCGATTGCCGAGAGCTTGCCGATATCACGGCAGAAAAAAGTGACGATCTTGTCAGATTCGCCGTGGTCGAGACAATCGAGCACGACCGCCGGCACAGCGGAGCACAGCGTCGGCATCGGTCAGTCGAGCAGATACTCCGGAACGGTCAGTGAGATCGTTTCATCCGTTGCCGGTGGAAGCGGCAGAGAAATGCCATTGAGAAAGAGTCGTACCGCGGCGCCTGCTGGTAGTTCCAGACCGATTGATTCCCGGGCCTGCCAGGTTCTGATAGTTCCCCGGGACAGGGAAACGGTCTCCGGTGACTGGTCGTCTATGGTGACGGAAATCGTGGTGTCTTCCTGGAATTCGGCTACCAGCAGGTAGCGGTAGCCTTCCGCCAGCGGCGTGGTCGCCGGTGGTACCGACGGCTCGTGCGGTATGGTAGGTGGCTCATCGAGCCCTGCACGTTCATCCGGTACCGTTTGATCCGTGGCGTCCTGGCCGACAGGAGCGCTCTGTTCGGCCGGCGGTTGTTGAAACCCCCGGAGCCACTTGCTTGCCTGGCTGGCTGGATTGTAGCCGGCATACCAGCTGATACCGGCGGCAAGGAGCAGTACGATCAGCACGCCAATACCGAAAATGGTGCCGAAAGAGAAGGAGGGCGGTGAGGCCATGCTGCCGACATGTCGTTGCTGCCAGCGCGGTTTCGTCAGGCCACCACGTATAGTCACGGTATCGGTTTGATTGTATTCGTCACTGAAACGCTGGATAATTTCTTCCTGGTCCAGGCCGAGCATTGATGCATAGAGTCCGTAAAAGCCGCGGGCAAAGGCCAGGGCCGGCAGCCTTGCGAAATCATCGGCCTCGATGGCCCTGATGATCTCCGGCGTAATCCGGGTTTCTGCGGCGACATCACCAATTTCCAGAGACCGCTCCAGGCGTATTCTTCTGAACAGTGCCCCGACGCTTTCCCGGTCGTTGTTATCGATGCGGTTTTCCATGACGTGGTTCCTGTTCCTTTGGTGTCGGCGTGCGGGCGCGACATCGCTCGGGTCGCTGCCGTTATTTCCGGATATAGGCCGCTTCCCTGAGCTGTTTCAGCCAGGCTTCATATTCTTTCTGCATCGTCTCGCGATAGAGCTGTTCTCTGATCTGCTCTTTTACCGTTTCGTAAGGAGCTTTACTGACGATGCCGCCACTGCCGCCGGAAAGTAGTTGAAAAAACTGATAACCAAATGGGCTCTCAACGATAGCGCTGATTTCCCCGGGCTTAAGATCGGTTACTGCCGTTTTCATGTAGTCGGCCATCTCATCCTCGGCAAATATACCGATATCGCCCCCTTCTTCGGCCGAAGGCAGGTCGGAGAAGCGACGCGCCAGGTCACGGAAATCTTGTCCGGCCAATGCCAGCTTGTGGATGCGTTCAGCCCGTTGTCGGGCGTCAAGCTTGGCCTGATACAGCGTCGCCGTTGATTGCTGGCCCGCTTCAGGTTCGTTCCAACTGATCCCGATCTGCAACAGGTAGTAGCTGCCTTCGTCAACGTTTTTGGTGTACTGCTCGGTATAATAATCGAGAACCATCTCGTCGGTGATAAGAATCTTCGACTGGACATTCTGCATCAGTAGTTTGTTCTGCAGGAGCTGGCTCTTCAGATTCCGGCGATAGGTCTGTTCGTCGATACCGCTTTGCTCCAGTTGTCCGAGAAATTCTTCCCGGCTGAAGCCATTGGCGGCACGGACTCGGTTGAATGCTTCAGCCACTTCCTGTTCGCTCACGGCAACACCGTGTTTGACTGCTTCCTGGGCGATCAGTGTGCGGTCGATAAGAGCGTTGAGTACCTGGTCCCGGACGATTTCGAGGGCTTCCGACCGTTCGTCGGCAGGGGCCTCTCGCCGGACTTTCTCGAAAAGCGGCTCCCCTTCTTCCTCGAGCTCCGACTGGGTGATGACATCGTTATTCACCTGCGCGACAACCTTATCGATTATTTCCGATGCGCAATCGTCAGCGGTGGTGCCGAGCAAAATGAGGCAGCAGGCGATAACGAGTGATGGTGATATGTCGGCGAACAATCTCATGGTATATCCCGCGACAGGTCGTGTGGGTTAATGAAACAGGGACCGTGAATCAGCGGTGCTGCCGTGGAGCGACGGTCAATACACAGCCCAAGGCCCGGGGAGAAAAGACTCGATAATAGCAGAAGCCGGGGGGCTTGTTCAAGTAGTTTACCAAAACCTTATTTACGGTCGGTCGTCGATGCATTACAGTTAAGAAGAGGCTTTAAAAGAGCCATCACTGGCGCAATGATACCTAAGATAAGGGGATTTTACCATGTATAAACCGATCTTTTATGCAGCTGTCATTTCACTCTGGCTCCTGGGTGCCGGCTTATCCGCGGTAATGCCGGTCGCGGCGGCGACAAAGATGCCGGCCTTTAAACTGGAGGAAGTGGCAAGCGGCAAAAAGATCGACAGCACGATTTTTGCCGGAAAGTCCTTGCTGATAACCTTTTTCGCCAGTTGGTGCCCTCCCTGTATCCAGGAGATACCAACTCTGATCGATTTGCAGAACACCTATTCCCGGAGCGGTTTCTCGGTTATCGGGTTATCGGTGGATAAGGAAAAACGGGTGGTTCGCAACCTGGTTGCCAAACGCCAAATCAACTATCCGGTGATGATGGCGACCGATTCGTTGACGGTCAGCTTCGGCGGCGTCTATGGCGTGCCGACCTCTTTTCTGGTCAACCGGCACGGCACCGTGGTAAAAAAATATACCGGTTATGTTCCTCGGACGGTATTGGTGCGTGACCTGGAACAGATCATTGATTGAGGATCCTTGACAAAGAAGAGAAAGGTTGGTATGTTAGTGAGCTCTTAAATATTGACCGGAAAGCTGAGTCACCACCCCGCGTCCGGGCAGGGGTTCGCTGCCGACGGATGCACTGAACAGCATACATTGCCGGCCGGACCGCGATGCCGGCGTAATTGCTCATGAGCACAAAGAGGAGGCTTATCATGAAAAAAAGAATTCTTGCCGCAGTACTTGCCCTGATGTTTGTCGCTTCGACCGCCGGTACCGTTTTTGCCGCACGACTGAAGTGTACTGTCGATTCGGTTGAAGGCGATACGGTTACCATGACCTGTGAAAACGCCGATCAGTTGAAGCCCGGTGACAAGCCTCGTGTTTCTCCGCCGAGAGGAGGCGCCATGGAAGGTTGCTGATTGACAGCCAATCTGATTGTCGTTATTCTGAAGGGTCGGCTGGCGAAAGTCAGCCGGCCTTTTTTATTGCGATTCCTGACGTTTGACCACTTTTTCACAAAATCAGATAAAAAAAGGGCGGCTGCTTGGATCTGATCAAAGCCCTGTTACTCGGGTTTATCCAGGGCGCGACTGAATTTCTGCCGGTTTCGAGTTCCGGGCACCTGGTCCTGGGCTCTCATCTGCTGGGCTTTTCCGGTCAGAGTGTGGTTTTCGATGTCATGCTGCACCTTGGCACCCTGGTCTCGGTGTTGATCTTATTTCGCCGCGATATTGTGCAGATGATGTGCGCCCCTTGGCACTGGCTGAGAGGACATCGGTCGGAAGAGACGCTGCACGCTCTGCGCTGGGGCGCAGCCATTATCGTTGCCACCATTCCTGCCGTGGTCGTCGGTTTGACCATGAAGGAGTTCGTGGAGTCGCTTTTTACCTCGACGCTGGTAGTATATCTGATGCTGATCGTCACCGGGGTGACGATGATTCTTTCTGCCCGGCTCGTAGACCGAGGCAGCAGGATCACCTGGTGGCGGGCGTTGTTGATCGGTGTCGGACAGGCCTGCGCCATTGTTCCCGGCCTGTCCCGTTCCGGGACCACGATTTTCACGGCAATGCTGCTTGGGATCAACCGGGAAACAGCGGCCAGATTTTCATTTTTGATGTCGTTGCCGGCTATTCTCGGGGCTGCCGTACTCCATGCCGCAGAGGTGGTCCGCCACCCTCCGTCGGTACAGAACATGGTCTACATGGCCGCCGGCACGTTGATGGCGGCCGTTACCGGCTATGTGGCCATCGTCCTGCTGCTCGACATCATCAGACGAAACCGCCTCCCCTGGTTCGGTTATTATTGTCTCGGCGTCGCCTGTATCGGGTTGACGACACTCATCCTTCCCCTGTAACGATATGGATATCAGAACCCTGCCTGAACCGGAGCGGACATTGTACAACCAGCTGCAGCAGCGCCACCGTCTTCATTTTGCCCGGGAGCGGTTTGGCGGCCATGCCCTTCGGCTGCTGATGCCCTCGGATCTCGAAGAGTTGCTCGAAGGACGGGACCCGTTCGCCGACGTATCACGCTTTCCGTTTTGGTCACGACTCTGGGAAGCGGCCCGGGTGCTTGCCGAGGTGCTCGTTGCCACCGCCGGTCCGTCCCCCGGCCGGTTGCTTGAACTGGGCGCCGGGTTGGGCGCCCCCGGACTGGCTGCCGCAGCTGCCGGTTATCAGGTGGTTTTGAGCGATTACGAACAGTCCATCGTCGATTTTCAGCGAATCAGTGTTGTTGCCAACGGGCTTACCGATGTGCGCTGCGTCCTGTTGGACTGGCTTGGCCCGCCTGAGATGGAGCGATTCGATGTCATTGCCGGGGCGGAGATCCTGTTCCGTGAGGAATTTGTTGAACCCTTGCTCCGGATATGCGAAAACTATCTGCAACCGGGTGGTACCATCTATCTGGCCCATGACGTGCGGCGCCAATGCCTGCCGGTCTTTCTCCGGGCGGCGCAAGAGCGTTTTGTCATCGGCAGCCGGAAACAGTCGCTCATAAGAGATGGGCAAGCGGTGGACATCCTGTTGAATCGATTACAGCTTCGGCGTGATCTCCAGTAAGGGAAAAAAGAGAGGATGGGAGGAAGCGATCTGGTCATAACGACGTCTCGTGTCTGGTACCCGGTCAATCTCGATATCTCCGGGCGCCTCTGTCTGGTGGTCGGGGGCGGCAGGGTTGCCGCCCGGAAAATCTCAGCATTGCTGCTCAGTGGGGCGGTGGTGCGGGTTGTCAGCCCCGAGACGTGCAGCAAGGTCCGGAGACTGTCGGAGGAGGGCAGAGTCGAACTGATCGAGCGCGCTTTTCAGGACGATGATTTGACCGGCGTTTTCCTTGTCTTCGCCGCCACCAACGCACCGGCTGTCCAGCATAGAATAGCCGAGCAGGCCAGACGGCGCGAGGTGTTACTCAACAGTGCCGAAAATCCTGGATTGTCGTCTTTTCTGGTACCGGCCCGGGTGCGGCGCGGCGATTTATTGCTCGCCGTTTCAACCGGAGGTGCCAGCCCGGCCCTGTCGGCGCTGCTCAAGCGCAAGCTGGCTCTGCAGTTTGGTCCCGAATACGCCCTGCTCGTGCAATTGATGGCCGCCGTCCGCACGATGGTGCCCCTCGGCAAAGAGCACGCGCCGGACAATCGGACGCTGTTTCATGATCTGCTGGCCCTGCCGATTCTTGAAACAATCCGGGAGCGTGACTGGGATCGTCTGCGGGCGCTGTTGCACAGCGCCCTGCCTGCCGGGATCGATGGAGATCTGTTGGTCGGGCAACTCGCTGACACTGAAGGATCGGACCAAAGCGAAGGGAGGTGAGAAGCCGATGTTTCAACAGCCGCTGTTCCATCAGTTCAATTTCTTTCTTTTCCTCTGCGTCCTGGCGATCACTCTGGCGGCCTCCCTCTGTTACGTGACCTTTTTTGTCGGCCAGCGCAATCGAGTCCGGGACTGGGCGAGGCGGTTGTTGTTCGCCTCCTGGGTGACGCAAACCCTGTACATCGTTTCGCGTTATTTGCTGATTGGCAACACCCCGGTCACCACCTATCACGAAACGGTGGTCTTTTTTGCCTGGGCCACGACCGCGGCGTATCTGTCGTTTCGCTGGCGCTATACCGTCAAGAACGTCGGAACGTTTGTCTCCCTGCTCATCTTCGCCCTGCTGCTTGTCGCCTCTTTTGCTTCCAGGGAGGTCATCCCGCTCGAGCCGCCGCTCCGCAGCTGGTGGTTGCCGATCCACGCCGGATTTTCGCTGATTGCCTATGGCTTTCTCGGGCTTGCCTTCTGCGGCGGAGTGATGTATCTGCTTCTGGAGCGTGAGCTGAAGAGTCGACGGCTCGGCTATTTTTTCAATCGCCTGCCGTCGCTTGACGCGCTCGATCAGCTTAACTCCCACTGCCTGGCGATCGGCTTTATTTTTCTCAGTCTTGGCATGGTCACCGGTTCTTTCTGGTCGAAGCAGGCCTGGGGGACGTATTGGCGCTGGAATCCGAAGGAGGTCTGTTCGCTCATCATCTGGCTGGTCTTTCTGGCCCAGATTCACCTGCGTTTTACCGCCGGCTGGCGCGGCCGACGGGCGGCGTATATGATGGTCGCCGGTTTTGTCGCGGTGATTTTGACACTGTGGCGGGTTACCACCTGATGCAACCGATCAACGGCATGACGGCCGGCAGATCGATTACCCTGCTCGGCGTCAACCACAAGACGACCCCGGTGGAAATCCGTGAGCGGATGGCCCTGACCGCCGGCTACGAAGAGGCCCTGCGCAACCTGAAGCAGATTGCCGGCGGCCTCGAATTTTATCTGCTGTCCACCTGTAACCGGGTCGAGTTGCTTTTTACCTCTCAGGGCGGGGTGGATATCGAGCAACAGATGATTCATTTTCTTTTCGGCGACGCCATTGATGAGGCGGAGCGGCGGCGCTATTCCTATTGTTACCGCGATGTCGAAGCGGTCAATCACCTGTTCCGGGTTGCCGCCTCGCTTGATTCGCTGGTGGTCGGTGAGGCCCAGATCCTCGGCCAGATCAAGGAAGCGTACCGCTATGCGGCCGCCCATCGGTGCACTGGACCATTGCTCAACAAATTGCTGCACAAAGCGTTTTCGGTTGCCAAGCGGGTGCGCAGCGAGACCGGGATCGGCTCTTCGGCGGTTTCCATCAGCAGCGCTGCCGTCGAGCTGGCCAGAAAGATCTTCGGCCGGCTCGACGATAAAACGGTGCTGTTGATCGGCGCTGGAGAAATGGCCGAACTGGCCGCTGAGCATCTGCTCGGCCAGGGAATCGGCGACGTGGTTGTGGCCAACCGCACGTTGTCCCGGGCCGTTGAGCTGGCACAGCGTTTTCGCGGGCAGTCCTGCTCTCTTGATGAGCTGTCGACCCGGATCGAGCAGGTCGATATCGTCATCTCCTCGACCGGCTCCTCGGGACTGATCCTTCGCAGCGAAGACGTCCGGCCGCTGATGCGCAGCCGGCGCAACCGGCCGCTGTTTTTCATCGATATCGCCGTGCCCCGCGATCTCGATCCGGCCCTGAACGATATCGACAATGTCTTTCTCTACGATATCGACGATCTCGCTCAGGTGGTCGAAGGAAACCGCGCCGAACGGGAAAAGGAAGCGATCAAGGCCCGGCACATTATCGACGAGGAGACGCAGAAGTTCTGCCGTTGGCAGGAAGGATTGGCCGTAACCCCGACCATCGCCGCGCTGCACCGCAAAGCCGACGACATTTGTCGCCGGGAGTTGGCCAGGACTTTGCCGAAATTACAGCTGAGCAAGGCCGACCGGCAAAAGGTCGAAAAACTTGCTCAAGCGATCAGCGCCAAAATGTTGCACGATCCGCTGCGCTTTCTCAAAAGCCGGTCCTGCCGGCCGGGCGACGATGCCAAAATCGATATGGTCAGAACGGTTTTCGGCCTGCAGGATGATAATGGAGGTCCCGGGAAGAGCAATGACGGATCCACTTGAAGACGAGTGGTATGCGGTCCGCTATTCCGGAGAACTTCCCGAAGTGGCGCTGCATTCGGCACTCTATTATCTCGGTGAGGATGAGAACGGACCGCGATTGACGCTGACCCGCACCCAGCGCCGACGTTTGATCGAAGCGGCCATTGAGCGTTTTCAGGAAATCATCCTGCGGGATCTGCTGCCCGGCAATTGCTCCTCTCCGGAGTATCGCGGCGTGCGGCGGGCAATGATCAATTGGCACCGTTATCTGCAGTTCTGCCGGCGACAACAGCTCGGACACCTGTCGTTGCGCCGGCGGGTGACAGCGCAACTGCTCCTGCTGCTGGCAGCGCATTGTGCCGATATCGAACAGGGGCGCTCTGTCGGGATCAATTGCAGTTTTGCCGAACTCAGCGTGTTTGCCCGGCACCTTGGTCTGCCCCCGTCGGCCTTGCCGCAGGAAATAGCACCATTGTGCCGCCGGGAGGCGGAGACGAGCGATCATCGGGATGCCGCAGCGCCGCACCGCTGATCGGCGCCGGTTTTCTTTGTCGTGGAATTTGTCAGGAGCTTCTGTTAAGACTGCTTCGTGTTCCTCTCTCCGGATGCCGCTCTCCCGGCTCCGGGACAACCCGAGCGCAACGAGTTTTCATGAAACCTTTCAGCCATCTATTCCGCATCGCAACGCTTCTTGTCGTTGTTTTTCTCAGCGCCCCCTGGTGTCTTGCCGAAGACAGCGGAAGCGGCGAGGTCGATCAGAAACGCAACAAGCTGATCGGCTATATCCTCGGCAAGCAATTGCCGACACTCCATTTCAGCGACCGGGAAATGAATGACGACCTGTCGCGCGCCGCTTTCGATCTCTATTTGAAGCAGCTCGATTTTCAGAAGCGTTTCCTGCTGCAGGACGATGTCAAAGAGCTCGGAACGTTTGCCGAACTGATCGATGACAACCTGGTGCGCGGCACCATCACGCTGCCGGAAACCGGTTATGCGATTATGGCTGAGCGGATTCGCCAGGTCGAGGCTATTGTTGCCGACCTGCTCGGCGAAAAGATGGACCCGGATCGACCGGAAACCATGGAGTCCGACCCGGAAAAACTCGATTACGTCCAAGACCTGGAGACACTGCGCCAGCGCTGGCGATTGCTGCTCAAGGCGCAGATCATCAATCGCTATCTGGACCTGGAAGACCAGCGCCGGACCGACGGCCAACCGATAGACCGGAACGCGCTGTGGGTGGAGGCGCGGGAACGGGTAACCAAACGCTTCACCGATTTTTTCCATCGTCTGCATCAGGAAACCCTCCAGGATCACTATGACCGGTATTTCAACGCGGTCGCCCGGGCCTTCGACCCGCATACCAATTACATGGCGCCGGACCGCAAGGAGGATTTCGACATCCACATGCGCGGCAGCCTCGAAGGGATCGGGGCATTGTTGCGCGAGGAAGACGGGTATATCAAGGTTGTACGGATCATTCCCGGCAGTGCCTCTGCCCGACAGGGACGATTGCACGCCGAGGACATCATCCAGGCCGTTGCCGAAGGTGACGAGGAAGCTGTCGAGATAACCGACATGCGTTTACGGGACGCGGTCCGCCTGATTCGCGGGCCGAAAGGGACCGAGGTTCGCCTGACGGTGATCAAGCCGGACGGCACCAAAGATATCATTGCCATTATCAGGGATGTGGTGCAGATCGAAGAGACGTTTGTCAAACAGACGATTCTCGAGACCGATGGCCATCGTTTCGGCTATATCAGCATCCCCAGTTTCTACCGCGATTTCGAAAAAAGCGGCGGCAGCGAGCAGGGGCGCAATTCCACGGATGATACGAGAAATGCCATCCTTGCGCTGAAGGACCAGGGAATTGAAGGGATTCTTCTTGATCTTCGCGATAACGGTGGCGGCTCGCTTGTCGATGCCGTCGATATTGCCGGCCTCTTTATCGATGACGGTCCGGTGGTCCAGGTGAAGAACAGTTACGGTCTCAAACGCATCCTCGAGGACGAAGACGATTCGATCGTTTACGATGGCCCGCTGGTGCTCCTCGTCAATCAGTTTTCCGCTTCCGCATCGGAAATTGTTGCCGCGGCGCTGCAGGACTATCGCCGCGCCGTCATTGTCGGCGGGCACCATACGCACGGCAAAGGAACGGTGCAGACCATTATCGATCTCAACGAGAACATCCCGCTGCTGCATCTGCGGCGCTATGACGACCTCGGGGCGCTGAAAGCGACCATCCAGAAATTCTACCGGGTCAACGGCGGCTCCACCCAGTATCGCGGCGTCGAACCGGATATCGTTTTGCCCTCCCTGTTTCAGCACCTGGAGTCGGGAGAGCAGTATCTTGACTATTCGCTGTCCTGGGATCAGGAAGCGCCGGCATCGTACCGTCGCTACAGCGACAAGATCGCCGATCTGGAAACGATAGTCCAGCGCAGTCGGCAACGTTCGGCCGCGTCCGAAGAACTGCAGCTCATAGACGCGGAGGCCGGCCGTTCCAAGCAACGCAGTGAGCAAACCATGATGACCCTGGACATCGAATCGATGCGCGCCCGCCGGCAGGAAGAACGGCAGGCCCGGGAACGGATCGGCGCCAATTATCTCCGTCTGGAGCAGGAACTGCAGATGGCTGACGACAGCGACGAACCAGATGATGCTCCAAACGACAACGACGATCGTGACCAATGGCTCCAAAAGATTGCCACGGACCCCTATATCCTAGAGGCGCAGATGATTCTGCGCGACCTGACCGACGTGTCGACTCCCCGGTAGTTTGCGTCAAGACGTGGAACGGCCGCGGATTCGGGCCGTTCCTTCGATAATTAGTCTTGAAAAAGCGACATAAAAGTGCTAGTTATTTGCTTTTGTGAATGGCCGTTCATTCATGGTCATTGAACCGTTTGACATTGCTCAATAACAGGGATGAGCGGAGAAGACCGTCGGTATGGAGCTCACGGAAGCGCTGCACAACAACAGGCATACCATCGTTGATAAATGGGTTGTCTATACGTTGGCCACGTATCAGGCCACCGACTTTCTGAACAAAGAAAAAGATCGTTTTGCCAACCCGATCGGGTCGACGATCCGGACCTCGCTGAAAACCCTTTTTCAGCTGCTGCTCAAGGGCGGTGACGGAGCGATGTATGCCGACCCGCTGACGCAGCTCATGCATCTGCGATCGGTTCAGGAGTTCACGCCGTCACAGGCCGTGGCGCCGCTCAATGCGGTCAAGCATATCACCAGGGACGTTCTTGCTGCCGATAAGCAGACCAAAGACCTGGTCAACGACCTCTACGATTTCGAGTTTGCCGTTGACCTGGCGGTTCTCGCCGCATTTGACCTGTATATGCAATGCCGGGAAAAGGTGTATCGGATCCGGATCGCCGAGATCAAATCCGGAGCCGCTCTTCTTACAGACAGCGCCTGTCCCTCCAAGGCATTGAAGAATATAAGAAAAATAAACGAGTAAAGCGAAAACAACTGGAAGCCTTCTCTACCGATCGGGGCGCAGGAGGAGTCGTGCTTCCACAACAGTTCACCATGAAGCGAGGTTAAGAAATGAAGTATGCTTATTCATTCCTGGCGGTCATTGCTCTGATCTTGATTGCCTGGCTCGGCTCCCAGATACCGGGCATGCAATACTTTTTCGGTGTTGCCTTTCCCTATCTGGCCATCATGGTCTTTTTAGGCGGCTTTGTCTACCGGGTCGTCTACTGGGCCAAATCACCCGTTCCCTTTCCCATCCAGACCTCCTGCGGGCAAGCGAAATCTCTTGATTTCATCAAACAGAACCGGCTTGAGTGTCCGAACACCACTACCGAGGTCGTTGCCAGAATGGCCCTGGAAGTCTTGACCTTCCGGTCCCTGTTCAGAAATACCAAGTCAGAGATCCACGACGGGCCGAAGATCACGTACGAGTCGTCGAAATGGCTCTGGCTGTTCGGGCTGCTGTTTCACTATTCGTTTCTGATCATCATCATCCGGCATCTGCGCCTCTTTCTCAACCCGGTCCCGGAGGCGATTGCCTGGCTCGATTGGGCCGATTCCATGTTCGAAATCGGCACCCCGGCCATGTACCTGACCGATGCCGGCCTGCTGATCGGCCTTCTCTTCCTGTTCAGCCGGCGGCTCACCAACCGCCAGGTCCGTACCATCTCTTTGCTCAACGATTACTTCCCGCTGGTGCTGCTGTTTGCCATCGGGGTGACCGGCGTGTTGATGCGCATGTTCCTGCGCGACGGGATCGACATCAACGCCATCAAGCAGCTGGCGGTGGGGCTGGCAACGTTCAGCCCGGTGATCAGCGGTGACATCGGCGCTCTTTTCTACATCCACTTCTTTCTCGTCTGCATTCTGCTGATTTATTTCCCGTTCAGCAAGTTGATGCACCTGGGCGGCGTTTTTCTCAGCCCGACGAGAAATATGCGCAACAACAGCCGCGAGGTTCGTCACGTCAATCCCTGGAATCCCGATATCAAACCGCATTCCTATGCGGGTTACGAGGATGAGTTCCGGGAATACATGGTTGACGCGGGCATCCCGGTGGAGAAAGAACCCGCTCCGCAAAAGGACGAAGCATAACGGTTTTGACCAAACATAGCTTAAAAGGACTTCAACGATGGCAGTTGCAAAACTAGAACAACTATCCAAAAGCGTCGTGCAGGGACCGTCCTTGGCCACCGGAGCAATTCCCACCAGGGACTGGATGGATATCCCGGTCGTGTTCAAGCCGGGCAATTATGCCTTTCCTGCCAAAAAAGACAAAGTCGAATACCTCAACAGCCAGAGCGGGCTGCACTTTCCCAATGCCCGCGAATGGTCACCGGAAGATGAAGACTGGAAACTTCCGGAGAACTGGAAGGAGATCATTATCACCGGGCTTCGGGAACGGTTGGAGAAGTTCCGTTCGCTGAAGATTTTCATGGATTGCTGCGTCCGCTGCGGCGCCTGCGCCGACAAGTGCCATTTCTTCCTCGGCACCGGTGATCCGAAAAACATGCCGGTTCTGCGTGCCGAGCTGCTGCGCTCGGTCTACCGCAACGATTTCACGCTGGCCGGTAAGGTCCTCGGCCGGTTGGCCGGTGCCCGCGAGGTGACTCCGGACGTGATCAAGGAGTGGTTCATGTACTCCTACCAGTGCACGGAATGTCGCCGCTGCTCGGCTTTCTGCCCGTACGGCATAGATACCGCCGAGGTGACGATCGTCATCCGCGAACTGCTGCACCTGCTCGGTATCGGTATCAACTGGATTCTCGAGCCGGTTTCCAATTCCAATCGGACCGGCAACCACATGGGACTGCAGCCTCATACCTTCAAGGATAACGTCGATTTCCTCGCCGACGATATTGAAGGTCTGACCGGTGTGAAAATCAACCCGACCTTTAACCGCAAAGGCGCCGAGGTGTTGTTCATCACGCCCTCGGCCGACGTTTTCGCCGAGCCCGGTCTTTATACGGCGATGGGCTATCTGATCCTGTTCGAGCATATCGGCCTGGATTACACCTGGTCCACCTATGCGTCGGAGGGCGGTAACTTCGGTTTGTTCACCAACAACGAATCGATGAAAAAGCTCAACGCCAAGATGTACGCCGAGGCCAAGCGCCTCGGTGTCAAATGGATTCTCGGCGGCGAGTGCGGCCATATGTGGCGGGTGATACATCAGTATATGGATACGATGAACGGCCCGGCCGATTTTCTCGAAGTGCCGAAATCGCCGATTACCGGCACCGTCTTCAATAACGCCGCTTCGACCAAAATGACGCATATCAGCGAGTTCACCGCCGATTTGTTCAAGCATGGCAAGATCAAGGTGGACAAGAGCCGCAACGATTATCTCAATGTCACCTTTCACGACTCCTGTAACCCGGCCCGGGCCATGGGGCTGCTGGAGGAGCCGCGGTATGTGCTCAAGCATGTCGTCAACAACTATTGTGAGATGCCGGAGAACACCATCCGTGAACAGACCTTCTGCTGCGGCTCCGGAACCGGGCTCAACACCGACGAGATCATGGAATTGAGGATGCGCTCCGGGCTGCCGCGGGCCAATGCGGTCAAGTACGTGGAAGAAAGGCACGGCGTCAATATGCTCTCCTGCGTCTGTGCCATCGATCGGGCCACCCTGACGTCGCTGATGAGTTATTGGAACCCCAACGTCGGTGTCTGCGGAATTTCCGAACTGGTCGGCAATGCGATCGTCCTGGACGGCGAGAACCGCGCGGAACTCGATGAGGGGTTGCGGACCTTGCTCTAAACCTGACCAGATAAGAGGAGTGATCAATAATGTATAACAAATCGATGATAATAGCGGGTCTGGTCATCTTCGTTCTGATGGTGACGTTCCCCGTCTGGTACAACGGCCTGGATGCCGGTCCGTTGCCGAAGCCGGAACTGCCGCCCGGCGGTGAGAAAGAGTGCGTTGCATCGGCCGCCTTCATGCGGGACAAGCACATGCAATTGCTCAACGAATGGCGCGACGACGTGCTGCGCGATTCCGATCGGGTAACCGTTAAGGTCGGCGGCAAGGAGTATCGGAAAGGACTGCAGATGGCCTGTATGCAGTGCCATTCGAACAAAGAAAAATTCTGCGACAGTTGTCATGATTATGCCGCGGTCACGCCGACCTGCTGGGACTGCCATTTGACCCCGACGGAAACGGCTGCGAAGAAGGAGGCTCACTGATGGATAACAAGAGACGAAAATTCCTGAAGATGGCCGGCGCTACGGTTCTCGCCGGTATCGGCGCCCCCGCGGTGGTCAAATTGACCTCGGTGCCGGCGCTGGCCCCCGGTTTCGCGCACGCTGCAGCCGCAGCCGATCATGGCGGGGGGCACGGTGAAGAGCCGCGCACCGGTATCCGGCTCGGCATGCTGATCGACATGCGCAAGTTCTATGGCAATGAGGACCTGCTCGACCAGGCGATTGCCGCCTGCCATGCGGTGCATAATGTGCCGGATATCCCCGGCCGCAAGAGCGAGATCAAGTGGATCTGGAAGACCGGATTTGCCAACGCTTTTATCGACCAGTCCCAGAACCTGCGTTCGGAGACGGTAAAAAACAACCAGTTCCCGGTGCTCTGCAACCATTGCGACAACCCGTCCTGCGTCAAGGCGTGTCCGACCAAGGCAACGTTCGTCAACGAAAAAAACGGTATCGTCGCGATGGATTATCACCGCTGCATCGGCTGCCGTTTCTGCATGGCTGCCTGTCCCTTCGGTGCACGGAGCTTCAACTGGCAGGATCCCCGCCCCTTTATCACGACCTACAATCCCGATTTCCCGACCCGGATGCGCGGTGTCGTCGAGAAATGCAACTTCTGCTCCGAGCGCCTGGCTCTCGGCCTGGAACCGGCCTGTGTCGAGGCCTGTCAGGGTACCGGCGCCATGGTCTTTGGCGACCTGAACGATCCGCAATCGGAAATCAGGAAGGTTTTGAGCGAGGAGTTTACCATTCAGCGTAATATAGCTGCCGGCACCAGGCCGTCAGTCTTCTACATCGTGTGAGGTTGTCATGATTGAAAAGACCTTAAAAGGAAAACCGGCCTACTGGATCTGGCTTGCCATCCTTGTCACCTTCATTGCCGTCGGCTGGGCCTGCTATTTCAGGCAATATGCATTCGGTCTCGAGTTGACCGGCATGAGCCGCGACGTGTCCTGGGGGCTCTATATCTCCCAGTTCACCTTCCTGGTCGGCGTGGCCGCGGGAGGGTTGATGCTGGTGCTGCCCTACTATATCCATAACTACAAGGTGTTCGGACGGATTACCATCCTCGGCGAGTTTCTTGCGATCTCAGCCTTGGTGATGTGTCTGATGTTCATCATGGCCGACCTCGGCCAGCCGCTGCGCGGGCTGAACGTCATTTTCTTCCCGACCCCGCATTCCATGCTGTTCTGGGATATGTGTGTACTCTGGGGATACCTGCTGCTCAATATTCTCTGCGGCTGGGTGATCCTGACCGCCGAGCGCAAGCAGGTGCCGCCGCCGAAATGGATCTACATCTTCGTGGCCATTTCCATTCCCTTCGCCGTTTCCATCCATACCGTTACCGCCATGTTGTACTGCGGTCTGCCGGGACGACACTTCTGGCTGTCGGCCATCATCGCGCCGCGCTTCCTCGCCTCGGCCTTTGCCGCCGGCCCGTCGCTGATTCTGCTGGCCTGTCTGGTAATGCGCAAGTATGCCAATTTTGACGCCGGTAAAGAAGCGATCCAGAAGCTGACGACGATTATCATGTATGCGGTGATCATCAATACCTTCTTCTTTCTGCTGGAGTTCTTCGTCGGCTATTATTCCGAGGTCCCCGGTCATATCCACAGCCTCGAATATCTGTTCTTCGGCCTCGAGCATGACGGCCATGTCTACAACAACCTGGTGCCCTTCATGTGGACCGCCACGCTGTTCAATTTTGTCGGTCTCGGCATCCTGGCCTATATGAAGATCGCCAAGGTCTTCGATTACCGGCTGGTCGGCACGGCCGCAGCATTGATCTTCCTGGCGTTGTGGGCGGACAAGGGGCTTGGTTTCGTCTTTGCCGGTTTCGTGCCGAATCCGCTGGAAGAGGTGACCGAGTATATCCCGACGCTCAACGAACTGGGCATTACGCTGGGTATCTGGGCGACCGGTCTCTTCCTGTTGACCCTGCTCTACAAGATCGCCATCGGTGTCGAGCATGAAGTAGAAGCCTGATCTGTTGAACGCTGTCTTTGCAAACACCCCCCGATCGGTACCGCCGGTCGGGGGGTGTTTGTTTGCGGCCGGCGAATCAGGCCGTTGGAAGTTTATATGAAAATCGGCGGGACAGGTTTTAACCTGTCCCCCGCTCACTTTCACT
>CAYSSK010000005.1:59437-75802 GCA_964433645.1 uncultured Desulfofustis sp. | reverse complement strand
TGAGGAGCCGTTCTTCTCAATCATCTTCCTGTTGACAGTGGTGAATTATGTCGTACACTGGTCCGGCAACGTAGCAACAACGTTGCCCAAGAGATATGAAGACAGCTTTATAAACGGAACACGGTGCGATTCCGTGACGGTCCCGCCGCTGTAACTGGAATTTACGGTCGCTCTCCCACACGGGAAGCCACTGATCGCTTATATGGATCGGGAAGGCGCGACCAGGCAGTATCCAGGAGTCAGAAGACGTATAAAGAGTCTTGTTCGAGGAACACGATGGTAAAGGGTTCTGTAAAGGCGATGCCGCCTTGCGGAGCCCTTTTTTATTTTCCGGGGCGGGCATCCTGCAAAATGGAGGAAAAAACGATGAAGACACAGATCGAACTCGCCCGGGAAAACATGCTCACCCCGCAGATGGAAAGAGTTGCCCGGGACGAAGGTGTGCCGGTGGAACTGATTCGCGAACGGGTGGCCAAAGGGGAAATCGTTATTGCCCATAATCCCTCTCGTCCCCTGCGGAAGGCGGTGGGCATCGGTACCGGCCTGCGGACCAAGGTCAACGCCTCCATCGGTACCAGCTCCGATATCTGCGACTTGGCGGCCGAGATCCGCAAGGCCCGGATTGGCGAGGAGGAGGGAGCTGATACCCTGATGGAATTGTCGGCGGGCGGCGATCTCGACCGCATCAGGCGGGAGGTCATCGCCAACACCAACCTGCCGGTGGGCAATGTGCCCCTCTATCAGGCTTTTAAGGAAACTGCGCGCACATACAAAAACCCGGCCAAGTTGGATCCGGAATTCCTCTTTGACCTGATCGAGCGGCAATTGGCCGACGGCCTCAGCTTTATGGCCATTCACTGCGGCATCAACCGCTATACCATCGAGCGGTTGCGCAAGCAGGGGTTCCGCTACGGCGGCCTGGCCTCCAAGGGCGGCACCTTCATGGTGGCCTGGATGGATGCCACCGGCCGAGAAAATCCGCTCTATGAACAATTCGACCGGGTGTGCGGCCTGATGAAGAAATACGATGCCATTCTCTCGCTGGGCAACGGTATCCGGGCCGGGGCTATCCACGACAGCCACGATCGGGCGCAGATGGCGGAGATGATCATTAACTGCGAACTTGCCGAGATGGGCCGGGAAATGGGCTGCCAGATGATGGTCGAAGGCCCCGGTCATGTGCCGCTCGACGAGATCGAAGGCAACATCATGCTGGAAAAACGAATGAGCGGCAATGCCCCCTATTATGTCCTCGGGCCGCTGCCGCTCGATACCGGCGCCGGCTACGACCATATCGTCTCCGCCATCGGTGCCGCCAACTCGGCCCGGTTCGGCGCGGATCTGGTCTGTTATATCACTCCGGCGGAGCACCTGGCCCTTCCCGATGAAAACGATGTCCGCGAGGGAATACGGGCCACCCGACTGGCGGTGCGCATCGGCGATGTCGCCAAGTATCCGGACCGACGCGACCGGGAGAAAATGGCGGCCAAGGCCCGACGCGACATGCGTTGGCAGGAGTTGGAGCAGTACCTGATGTTTCCCGGCAAGGCCAGGGAAGTGCGTGCCCAGCGGACCCCCGAAGCGAGCGATACCTGCACCATGTGCGGCGATTTCTGCGCCATGAAGAAGGGGATGGAAGTGTTCAAGGACGATATCGCCGGCGACAAACTCTCCATTACTCGATGAGGCTGCCGGTCTCCGGGACAAAGAGCTTTCATCCACTTTTTAGCCAGCGTCAGCCCCGTGATGGAACTGACGCTGGCGGGTATTCAAGGAGAGATTCAGGCAGATGCTAAAGCCAACGATTACAGCAATTCGGCCGCCGGACGCGACCCTTTATCAGCCGGCCTTGCAGCGACCGGCCAATCAGGCCCGCGCCGCAGGGCTGTCTTGGCGTGCTCGAGCCAGTCTCGACCCGACTGGCGGCGATATCCGGAACCCTTGATGTTCGGTTGAGCAACAAGGTGATTGTCATCTGAGCCGGCGACCACGGGGTGGTCGCCGAGGGAGTCAGTCTCTTTCCCCGGAAGGTGACCGCCCAGATGGTACAATTTTTTCATGGCAGGGCCTCGGTCAGCATTCTCGCCGCCCTTGGAGGGGATCACCAAGAACAAGTCACTTCCTCCTTTCGGCAAGCTTTGCCATGGATGCTATCTTGCCGGTGAAGCCACCTGCCAAAGGAGGAAACACCATGGCGATTCCACGGCCCTCAGGAGCAGCGCCTGCTCAACCTGACGGCGACGTCTGGAGGCACGGCTCCGGTGGCATGCTATTTGAAGGGTTTGTTCTGACGCGCCGGCGGCCACTATAATCCCGGGAACAAGCAGCACGGGTTTCTCAACAGCAGGGGACCGCACGCCGGCGATATGCCGAATATCGTGGTCGGCGAAACAGAGCAGTATGAATGGGTCACGTCCCTGGTGAGTCTTTACGAAACGGCAGACAATCCCCTTTATCCAGCGTCTGGGACAGCCATCGTTATCCACGATAATCCAGATGACTATATCACCGATCCCGCCGGGCGCGGGGGGCCGCGCATCGCCTGCGGCGTCATCGAAAAAATCGGCAGGTAGCAGATCATCGCCCGGACGGGACAGGTGCCGGCGAGCCCGGGCCGTGTCCTGCCCTGCCGGGCTATTCCGATAAAACAGGATGTCCATTCAGCGTCGTCTGTTGCTGCGGCGGCGCCGGATGTGCTCGAGAACCTGAACGTGCACGGCGAGGCCGGATTCTTTGGAAGATTCGGGAAGAAAGAGGCGATATGCCGGCCTTAAGCAAACCCCTTCGGAACGACTCCGGCATGCGGAACGTCACCCCTCAGTTCAAGACGCGGCGGACCTGCCAGAGGCGCTGGTGCCAATACGGCTCGTCCAGCGCGGACAGCATCACGCCCTGGCTGATGGAGGCATGGAGAAACCTGCCCTTGCCGACAGCAATGCCCGCATGCCGGGCAAACATGCCGGTCTTGAAAAGCAGCAGATCGCCGGGCCGGACCGCGGCAGGGGCTACCTGTCGGCCGACTCCGCTCAGCTCGTCGGTCGTTCGCGGCAGCTCGATGCCGAAATGCTGCCGGAAAGTCAACGCGACAAACGCCGAACAATCAACACCGTCCCGGCTCGTGCCGCCGATTTGATACGGCACGGTGCGCCACTGCCGATAATGGGAAAGCAGTTTGTCGACGACCGCATCCCCGCCAGGTTGGTCAGCGCGCGGACCCGGGTGGTAATCGATCCTTGTCTTCTGGCTACATGACGCCGCGAGCACCAGCACCGCAGCGAGCACCAGCAGACGCCGGAGCACCACGCTCCGGGGGTGGCTGATCATTAATGGGCGCCGGAGGGACAGGCTGCACGGCGCCGACATCAATCCTTGTATCACCTTCTCAACCGATTTTCACGATACCGTCGAGCCCGACGAAGATAAACGAATAGCCGGACAACGTAAAGGTTGCGGCCAGCAGGAAACAAAGCATCTTTCGCTGAAGCGTCTGCTCGGCGGCCAGAGCCGCTGCCGCGATCATCAGGGCCACTGGAAAAAGGTACCGCCCCTGGGCCTGGAAATCGGCGGTCCAGGAATGATGGAGCGCGGCCCAGACCAGCGCCAGGGAAAACAGCAGGGCGGCGATCATGATCAGCCGCTGGTGCCACCGGCCCAGCAGCAGTACCGAGCCAACAACAAACACCAGCAGGGCCAGGACCGTCCAGCGCACCAGATCGTAGAAGACGTGCGAAGCGGAGACCGTCATATAGCCATAAACGCCGAAGCCGCTGCGAAAGGTCTTCTCGAACCAGCGGTGGATGTGAATGAGCTTGGCCAGTGTCACGCCGCGCTCTTTCATGTTCAGGTATACGTGCCGCTTGGCCACCGGGGTTTCCGGGTTGAACAACGGTTCCGCCAGCTCCGCCCGCATCGCTTCCACGGCGGCGGTGCGATCGAGACCGTTGACCTGCCAGTCCGCCGCCAGCCGCCCCCCGACCAAGGCCAATCCTATCAGGCAGGGGATCGCTAACCGGATCAGGGACTGTTTGATACGTGCCGCATCTCCCGCCCGACAGATCCTGATCAGAACCATGACCAGCAGAAAAGGGACCAGCACCAGAAAATTCTTCTTGATCAGCAGCAGCAAGCCGATCAGCGCGGCCGCGAGCAGTCCGGCCGACCAGCGGTGCTCCGTTTCCCCGTCCAGATACCGATTGATTATCGAGGCCGGGTCGGCAACCTGCCAACAGGCAAGGATGCCGACAAAGACGGCAAACGCATCGGAATTGCAATAACCGAACACATACCAGAGCTGGGGCGAGATGAGCAGCACGGCAGCCACCATCCGCAGGCCGGCATAGTGCACGGACAACAGAAAAAGACCGAGCAGCAGCGCCCCGTTGAATAGACGAAACATCAGGTGGTCGGGCAGCTCGAAGGTCTCGAGCAGCGCCCCGAATTTGCCGGCAAACAGATAATAGGCCTCCTGCCCGTTAAGCCGCGAGGCGCCGTATCGGCTGTAGGTGTCCCGTATCTCCGCACTCTCGACGACCGGTGGCAGCCAGTGGTCGACATAATAACTGCTCGCTCCGATATGCATCGCTTCGTCGGGATGAACGTCTCTGCCGCTGATGCTTGCCATGGTCAATGTCAACCCGACGGCAACCGCCAGGCAGACCGGCACGTAGCGCAGCCGGGGCAACAATCCGCCGGCCAGCAGGCCGGCGCCGTAAAAGAGCAGAAAGATCGCCAGCAGCCGGCAGCTTTCCCCGGGCCAGCCAAAGGGGGCCGGCTCGGGGACCGGCTGGTAGAGGTAGTTCGGGTCATTGCCAGACGACACGGTATGCAGCCCGTCAGCCCGGAGCGATGACGCGGCGATCTGGGCATGTGGCTGAAAAGAGCTGAAACCGTCCCCGCTGCTGGTGACATCGATAGGCTGCCAGCCCTTCTGGGAAAATGTCAGCCGGTGAAGAACGCTCTCCCCCTTAAAATCGTGGGGATCAATCCGCAGTCGCTCGATCCTGCCGAGATCGGTCAGGTAAAATCGGTAATCCCGACGATCCGGGCTGACCAGGACCCGTGCATGACGGTCCTCGGCAAAGCCCTGATCGGCTGCCGCCCAGTAGATGCGAAAAAAAGTCCGCTTGTCGACGCTGATCGACAGATCGACGACGGCCCGGTCGACAAAAAAGAGAAAATAGCCCGCGGACAGCACCAGACAGGCGGTGATCAGGAACCGGTGTCTCCATATATGGGCAATCACGCTGCCGAGCATCATATCCCCTGTGGCGTCATTTCCGTCCGGTTCAGCCGGCCGCCACCTGGTCGGCCGGTGATGGATCGATCAGCGCGAGGTGGAGATCGCAGACATTGGTATTGGTCGGGCCGGTTTTAAGCAGCCCGTCGCATGCCTGGAAAAACCGGTACGAATCGTTATTTGCCAGGCAGGCTGACGGATTCAAACCGCTTTCGACCGCTTTTTCAAGTAATTTCAGGTCGGCAAAGGCCCCCGCCGCATCGGTCGGCCCGTCGTTGCCGTCAGTGGCGGCGGCAAGAAACGTCAGGTTTGCGGCCAACTCACGGTGATGCGCCAGCTCCAGCAGATAGGCCAGGGCCATCTCCTGATTGCGGCCGCCCAGGCCATCCCCTCTGATCTGGACCACCGGCTCGCCGCCAGACAGCAGGCAGACCGGAGGTGCGGCAAGGATCGAGCCGGCGGCGCAATCCAGGGCTATGGCCGCCAATACCTTGGCCACCTCGCGGGCCTCGCCGACGATTCGGCTGGTCAGCCGTACCGGCCGGTAGCCGCGCCGCTGCGCCTCGCCGGCGGCCGCTTCGAGAGCCTGCAGATTGGTGCCGAGCAGGACATTTTCAGTCAACGCCAATTCCGGTCGTTGCTGTTTCACCGTTTCCGTCACCTCCCCGTGACGGCCGGCTTCCAGGTATCGGCGAACAATCGCCGGTACCTGCTCGATAATATCATATTTACCCATGATCTCGAGGGCATCGGCAAAGCTCGTCGGGTCGGCACAGGTCATGCCGGAAGCGATGCTCGACAAGGAATCGCCGACCACGTCGGAGAGTATGAAATTGATGCTTCGGGCCGGGGCCAGCCGAGCGAGCAGGTGTCCTCCCTTGATCATCGACAGGTGTTTGCGGATACAGTTGATCTCCTCGATATCGGCACCGCAGGCCAGCAGCAGCCCGGTGGTTTTCTGTTTGTCGTCAAGTGTCAGCACCACCTCTTTGCCGCCGATCACGGCCCGGGCGGGCAGAGGCAGCAGCGCCGAGCCGCCACCGGAAATCAGGGAGATCACCAGGGTCTTCTCATCGCTGTCGGCGGCGATGGCCATAATCCGCCGAGCCGCTTCCTGGCCGTTTTCGTCGGGAACCGGATGGCCGGCTTCGACGATTTCGATGCGCTGCAATCGTTCCGTGTGTCCGTATTTAACGGCAATGACCCCGCCATCGAGACGATCGCCCAGAATCCGCTCCAGGGCCAGCGCCATCGGCGCCGTCGCCTTGCCCGCGCCGATCGCGACGATACGGCGATAGCCGGTCAGATCAAAGCGTCGGGAACGGCCGGCCAGGTCGATGCAGAGCTCGTCGCCTTCCAGCCGCACATGATCGAGCAGCATCCGGTAAGGATCGACGCGTCTCAGCGCCGCCTGCACAATGGCCGATAAATCGTCCCGCCGCTCATTCCATCCCATGGCCGCCTCCGTCCCGCAGATTTTTGTTGAACCGGAGCCCTTTGCACAGCAGTGGACTCCGCGTATCGAGCTTCTTATTGCTTCACATTAAAAATTCCGTGCGCTACAATACAGAGCTGGTCGTCTTTTGCCGGCAGACTTTCATCACCTCAGACCGTGAACGTCCGCTGATCGTCATGAACATTTCCTTTTATCTGCCGTTTACCTCGCTCAGCGCCAATTCGACCGGCCAAGCGGCAACCGGCCCCGCCGACGATTCAGCTCGCTGCGGCGCACCCTCCCCGACCCGCTTCGATCACCGGATCCATGCCGGTTTCTCGGCTGTTGATCACGATCATGTCATGCGCAACGGCTTCGACGGGATGATGCTTGGTGATTTTCTCTGCCGCCGCCAGCATACACTCCATATCGCCAGCAGCTACTGCAGCCGTCTGGCCTACCTGAAACCCTGGCAATACGCGCGGCTGGCCGGGGAACGCAGAAAAATCGTACACCTGCTCCCGGCGGCCGCGCCCGATGTCTGGCTCAGCTGTCATTGCGACGAAACGGCGCCGGATCTACTCGGCCCCTATTGCAGTCAACGCTTGTCGCTTCCCTATATCATCTATCAGCCCCTCCAGACAAGTACGGATCGACAGAGCCTGTCAACCTATCCGGGTTTTTTGCTCAATCGCTGTGCCCTGCGGGCCGCCGATCTGATCTTTACCAATTGGCGCAGCGACCGAAGCGTGCTGCAACAATTGGTCCCTCAGCAGCGAATTCACCACCTTGCTCCCCGGCTTGTCCCTGAACGCTTCGCCTTCGATCTGGTCTCCCGGCGAGCCCTTCGTGACCAATGGTCAACCGGCAATCGCCGCATCGTGATGACCGCGGCAATGCTCCAGCCTGGTGCCAAAACCACCGGTGTTCAGAAAGTCATCGACAGCTGTGCCGCGCTGCACCGGCGCGGACTCGACGTGCTGCTGATCATTGCCGGTGATGGACTGGACCGGCCCCTGCTCGAGCGGCACGGTCGCAGGAAGCTGCCCGGCAGCGTCATCTTTCTCGGCAAGGTCCCGCGTGGTGAACTCTATCGTTATTACAGTGCCGCCGACGTCTTCGCCTTTCCCGGCATCCGGGAATCCCGCGGCATGGTTTATCTCGAAGCCCAGGCGGCCGGCCTGCCGGTCGTCGCTTTTGCCGACTGGGGCGCCGCCGACACGGTCATCCACGAACAGACCGGCCTGCTCGCACCGGCCGCGCAGCCCGATCTGTTCATTGACTATCTGGAACGTATCCTGACCTGCCGAGACGAGCGAATTGCCATGCGCGAGGCAGCCAAAACCCATGTTCGCGCCAACCACGATGCAGCGACCGGCTACCGTCTCATCGAGGAGATCCTCGAGGATCTGGTTGACCGGCATCGCCATCCGCTCCGTCGCTGTCCCGCCGACCGGTGACCGCTCCCCTGCTGGTGATCTGGGGGAAGCGCCCGCACGGCGCGGCGCTCGTTGAGCGCGGACCCTTTTTTGTGTTACGATCGGCTGCCGAGCGGTAAAAAATGCTTTACCTTTGTGCTGAGTATCTGTATAGAGGGCTCGTTTTTGCAACAATCGTCTCACAGGAATCGTCATGCCGGGAGATGTCTCGTGAAGCAGACCATGGAACGCTGGAACACCACCAAGTCGGCGGAACTCTACGGGGTGCCGGAGTGGAGCGGCGGCTATTTCACCATCGCCACCACCGGTGAAATGATGGTTCTGCCCACCGGCGGCGCGGATCACCGCGCCGTCAGCATCAGCCAGGTCGCCGAAGGTGTCAAGGCGAGAGGCCTGGACATGCCGGTGCTGCTCCGCGTCGAAAACATCCTCGACGCCCAGATCGAGATTCTCAACGAAACCTTTCGGCAGGCCATGACCGAACTCGGCTACCGCGGATCGTTTCTCGGGGCCTACCCGATCAAGGTCAACCAGCAGCAACAGGTCGTCGAACAGATCACCCATTACGGTTCCCGGTATCATCACGGTCTCGAAGCGGGCAGCAAGGCCGAACTGATCGCCGCGATGGGAACCATGCGGGACCGCAAGTCGGTACTGATCTGCAACGGCTACAAGGACGAGGAGTTTATCGATCTCGGACTCTATGCCACCAAACTCGGCTTTACCTGCATCCTCGTCGTTGAGCGGCCCGACGAGTTGCCCCTCATTCTTGAGCGCTCAAAACAACTCGGCGCCACACCGATTCTCGGCATCAGGATCAAGCTCGCCTCCCGGGCAACCGGCCACTGGGCCGAATCGGGCGGAGACCGTTCGATCTTCGGCCTGGACACCAACCAGGTGATCAAGGCGATCGACCTGCTGACGGCCGAGGGCATGCTCGACTGCCTGCAGATGGTGCACTATCATCTCGGCTCGCAGATCTCCAATATCCGGGAGATCCGCTCCGCCGTCAGTGAGGCCTGCCGGGTCTTCATCGGCCTGGTCCGGGAAGGGGCTCGCCCCATCTACCTCGATCTCGGCGGCGGACTGGCCGTCGACTATGACGGTTCGCAATCCAATTTCCTGTCGAGCCGCAACTATTCGATCAACGAATACTGCACCGATATCATCGAAGCGGTGATGACCTCGCTCGACGAGGAGGGCATCGATCACCCGATCATCATTACCGAATCGGGCCGGGCCCTGGTCGCCTATTATTCGATCCTGCTGTTCAACGTGCTCGATGTCGCCAAGTTTCGGCCCGACCCGCTGCCGGATCAGCTGCCCGAAGACTGCCCGTCACAGGTCCATTACATGATGGAGACCCTGGACAACCTGACCATTCGCAATCTCCAGGAGAGTTTCAACGATATCCTGTTTTATCGCGACGAGGCCCGGCACCTGTTCCACCACGGCGCCATCAACCTGCGCCAGCGGGCCCTGGCCGAGCAGATCTTCTGGACGACCATCGCCCGGATCTCCGAGCTGTCCAAGGAACTCAAGCACATCACCCCGGAACTGGCCGATCTGGACCGCGTCCTTTCAGACATTTATTACTGTAACTTCAGTGTGTTTCAATCGCTGCCCGATGCCTGGGCAATCGACCAGCTGTTTCCGATCATGCCGATTCACCGGCTCAACGAGCAGCCGACGGTCAACGCCGTACTCGCCGATATCACCTGCGACTGCGACGGCAAGATCGACCAGTTCATCGACCGGCGCGGCGTCAGGCGCTCCCTGCCGCTGCACGAGGTGAACAATTCCGATGAATACCTGCTCGGCGCTTTTCTCGTCGGCGCCTACCAGGAGACTCTCGGCGACCTGCACAACCTGCTCGGCGACACCAACGTGGTGACGATTCGTATTTTGGAGAACGGTGAGTTCGAGTTCGTCAACGAACTGGAAGGCGACACGGTCGCCGACGTCCTGTCCTATGTGGAATACGATCCGAAACACCTGTTCAACAGTTTCCGCAAGACCGCCGAGCGGGCGGTACGGGCCGGACGAATCTCGCCGCAGGAACGAAAGGAGATCGTCCAGGCCTTCGAGGCCGGCCTGCGCGGTTACACCTATTTCGAGCGCTGAGCCGACTCGGCGCGACAACGGCTTTCTCAAGCAAACCCCCGGAGACGAAGCATGGCACATGTATTGATTATCGGAGCCGGCGGCGTCGGCAGCGTGGTTGCCCACAAATGCGCTCAGGTCCCGTCGGTTTTTTCGCGGATTTCCCTGGCCAGCAGGACGAAAAGCAAATGCGACGCCATCGCCGCATCGGTCAAGACGAGAACCGGCGCCGACATCGCCACCTTTGCGCTGGACGCCGATCGGGTCGACCACACGGTAGCGCTGATCGAGCAGCTCAAGCCGGACCTGCTGCTCAACGTCGCCCTGCCCTATCAGGACCTGGTGCTGATGGATGCCTGCCTGCAAACAGGGATCGACTATCTCGATACCGCCAACTACGAACCGCCCGACGAGGCCAAATTCGAATACAAATGGCAGTGGGCCTATCGGCGACCGTTCGAAAAAGCGGGCCTGACGGCCTTGCTCGGCTCCGGCTTCGACCCCGGCGTCACCAACGTCTTTTGCGCCTGGGCCCAGAAACACCATTTCGACGAGATCCACGAGCTGGACATCATCGATTGCAACGCCGGCGATCACGGCCAGCATTTCGCCACCAATTTCAACCCGGAGATCAATATCCGCGAGATCACCCAGCGCGGCCGCTACTGGGAACACGGCGAGTGGGTCGAAACCGACCCGCTGTCCTGGTCGATGACCTACGATTTCCCCGAGGACATCGGTCCGAAGAAATGTTTTCTGATGTACCACGAGGAATTGGAGTCGCTGGTCCTGCACCTCAAGGGACTGAAGCGGGCACGTTTCTGGATGACCTTTTCCGACCAGTACCTGACCCATTTGCGGGTCCTGGAAAACGTCGGCATGACCCGGATCGACCCGGTCGACTACCAGGGCACCAGGGTTGTCCCGCTCCAGTTTCTCAAAGCGGTGCTGCCGGAGCCGGCCTCGCTCGGGCCGCTGACCTCCGGCCGCACCTGCATCGGCTGCCTGCTCAAGGGCATCAAGGACGGCCGGCAAAAACGGCTCTATATCTACAATATCTGCAACCACGAGGACGCCTACCGGGAAGTGGGCTCCCAGGCGATCAGCTATACCACCGGGGTGCCGGCAATGATCGGGGCGATGATGATGCTGACCGGCGCGTGGCGGCGCCCCGGGGTCTGGCACATGGAACAATTCGACCCGGACCCCTTTATGGCGGCCCTCAACCAACACGGCCTGCCCTGGCAGGCCATTGAGCCTCGATGAACGGCGCAGACGTCCGCTTCGATCCAAAACGGCTGCACACCCCGGCCTTTGTCGTCGACGAGGGATTGCTGCGCCGCAATCTGGCGATCCTGGACGACCTCAAACAGGCCACCGGTTGCCGGATCCTGCTGGCCCTGAAATGTTTCGCCATGTTCAGCGTCTTTCCGCTGCTGCGCACCGTTTTGGACGGCACCTGCGCCAGTTCGCCGCACGAGGCTCGGCTCGGCCGGGAAGAATTCGGCGGCGAGGTCCACACCTTCGCCGCCGCCTATGCGCCCGATGACATCGAGGATCTGGCCGCCACCACCGACCACCTGGTCTTCAATTCGTTCAACCAGCTGGCCCGTTTCCGCAAACCGGCCCTGGACCGTGCCGCCGCCCTGGGACGCCGGCTGGAAGTGGGGCTGCGCATCAACCCGGAACACTCGGAAGGCGCCGTTGCCCTCTACGACCCCTGCGCCCCCGGTTCGCGGCTCGGCATCCGCGCCGGCGATTTTCACCACGACCAGCTGGCGGGTGTCTCCGGGCTGCACTGGCACAATCTCTGCGAGCAGAATGCCGACTGCCTGGAGCGGACCATCGGCGCCGTCGAGCGGTCGTTTTCCCCGGTGCTGCCGCATCTTGACTATGTCAATTTCGGCGGCGGTCATCATATCACCAGAGACGACTACGATCGAGACCTGCTCGTGCGCCTGATCAACGATTTCCAGAGCCGCTGGGGTGCCCGCGTCTATCTGGAACCAGGCGAAGCGGTCGCTCTCGGTTGCGGTTTCCTGGTGACCACCGTACTCGATATCGTGCCGGCAGACATCGATGTCGCCATTATCGACGCGTCGGTACCGGCCCACATGCCCGATGTGCTGGAGATGCCTTATCGCCCCGTGATCGCCGGCTCCGGCAGGCCGGGCGAGAAGGCGTACACCTGCCGGATCGGCGGCCTGTCCTGCCTGGCCGGCGATGTCGCCGGCGACTATTCGTTCGACCGGCCGCTGCGGATCGGCCAGAAACTGGTGTTTACCGACATGGCCATCTACACCATGGTCAAGACCACGACCTTCAACGGCGTGCAGCTGCCGTCGATCTGCAGATACGAGCCGCAAACACAGCGGCTGCAGGTGGTCCGCGAATTCGGTTATGAAGACTTCAAGGGAAGGTTGTCCTGATGGCCACCGCTCCGCTTCCCGGTTTCCTCGCTTCCGAAGTGACACGCAGCGAGGCCGCCGACTCATTGTTTCATGTCATTCCGGCACCGCTGGAACAGAGCGTCTCCTACGGGGCCGGTACCGGCAACGGGCCGGCGGCAATCCTGGCGGCATCGCAGCAGCTCGAGGCCTTCGATGGCTTGTCCCGGCCGCTGATTCTTGGTATTCACACCACGGCCGCCATCGATTGCCGCGGCACCATCGCCGCGGTACTGGACCGCATCGCCGAGCGCTGCGGCACCGCCCTGACCGGCGGCCACCTGCCGGTATTGCTCGGCGGGGAACATACGGTGACCCTCGGCGCGCTGCAGGCCATAGCAAAACACCACCCCGCACCGGTCGGTCTCTTTCTGCTCGACGCCCACGCCGATCTGCGCAACAGTTACGAGGGCAGCCGCTTCAGTCACGCCTGCGTCGCCCGCCGCGCCCATGAGGATCTCGGCATGCCGCTCTTTCAGTTCGGCGTGCGGGCCCGCTGCCTGGAAGAAGATCTTTACCGCCGCGATCATGCCATCGCCTGCCTCGACGCCGCAACCCTGCACCGGGACGGCCTGGCGGCCCTGCACCTGCCGGCCGACTTTCCCGAAGCGATTTACCTCAGTCTCGATGTCGACGGTCTCGACCCGTCGGTGATTCGCGCCACCGGCACCCCGGTACCGGGCGGGCCGGGCTGGTACGACACGCTGGCGGCCATTGAGACGGTCGTTCGCGGCCGCCTCGTTGTCGGTTTCGACGTGGTGGAGCTGGCCCCCCAGGCCGACGACCATGCTTCGAGCTTTGCCGCCGCCCAGCTGGTCTACGCGGTGATGGGCCTGATCGAGCGGAATCGCTGCTTCGGCCCGGCTACCTGACCAGCTTTTTCACCGATGTGGCGGCCGAGATATGGCCCTGGCTGCTGTAGGCCTCATGATGCTTTTCAATGGACGACAGGTCATAAAGATAATTGACCATCATCCCGGCCGACTCTTCGATTCCCCTGGCTGAGCGGTTGGCCGCCCAGTTGATCTGCCTGATCTGGGCACCGTTGGTCAGGTGGAAATGAGCGACCCGGTCCCAGGCCTGCCGCCCCCGCTTGGCCGTCAACAGATATCTGGCACAGAGCCGCAGCAGTGCCTGCTGCAGATGAAGGCTCCGCTGCTTCTGCCCCGGGTCGGCAGTGGCCTGTTCCGGCAGGAGCAGGCGACTGAAGCAGTCGACATCGATGGGTTCGGCCCGCAGACAGGCCACTGCGTCACTATCCACGTCAACCAGTTCCGGCACCTCTTCCTGCTGCCTGAGCCAACCGATAAAGCCGGGAATCGGCGACAGGGTGGAAAAGGTTTTCACATTCGGCAGCGTGGCGGTCAAATCGGCGACCACCCGTTTGATCAGAAAATTGCCGAAACTGACGCCCGCCAGGCCGGCCTGGCAATTGGAAATGGAATAGAAGATCGCCGTATCGGCCTGAGCCGGGTCACCGGCCGGAGCGCGCTCGTCAAGCAATTGATGGATACTGGTAGAGATACCGTTAACCAGCGCCACCTCGACAAATATGAGCGGTTCATGGGGCATATGCGGATGAAAGAAGGCATAACAGCACCGGTCCCCTTCGAGCCGGTTTTTCAGGTCCTGCCAGGAGGTGATCTCATGCACCGCTTCATAGCGAATAAGCTTTTCCAGTAATGCCGCCGGCGTATCCCAGCTAATTCGCTGCAACTCGAGAAAACCGATATCGAACCAGGAAGCAAGCAGACGGCAGATATCCCGGTCAAGAGCCCTCAGTTCCTGGTTTTCCCGGGCCCAGTCAATCAATTCGGCGCGCAGGTCGACGAGAAATTTAACCCCGCCTTGCAGGCCATTGAACTGACGCAGGAGTCTGATCCGGGGCGGTTCGAGAACGTCACGGAGCCGGGCGGCCGCCTGCTGGCGGGCAACAGCATTCTGCACCAACCGCCACTCGGCAATGGCCGTCTCCAGTGACTCGTTATCCACGTCATAGGAAACGGCAAGCAGTTCGAGAAACCGGCGCCGACCGGCGGTTCTGAGTACCGCGTAGGTCTCGCCCAGCTCGGCGGCCCGGGCCCGGGCCGACACCTCACCGCCCTCACCGGCCAGGCAGGCATCGATTTTGGTCCGGACCTTGGAACAGTCCGAAGCCGGCAAATCCGCGCCAACGACGTCTTTCAAGGCGGCCGGGTCTCCCAGAGGCCAAAACTCCCTGATTCTTCTCAGTGTCCAGTCCCACAACGGTTCCCGTGATTCCGGCGAAGCTTCCTTGTCGTTCATAACCTCCTCTCTGCCGCCCCTCGGTCGCGACCTCTCTTTCTGCCTTAATCCTTCTCTGCAAGGGTATACTAACTGACGGAGCAATTGCAAGCGACATCGAGCGAGCGCTCACTTGTAATCGATCACTCCTGTCCATCGAATTGAAATCGGATCATTTCGCCACAATAGAGCGGTTTGTCCTAAGCACGCTGCAGGCCCGGCACCAAATCGTTGAAAATCGCGGAAGATACGAGCAATCATTTGAGTTTTACCGGCAAAGTATGTTTAATACAGGCGGTAATCAATTTTTCGCTGTGGACAGCCCGATGACACACACCACGCTTCCCCCGCCGGACCAGTCAAAGCTGCTGATTGTCGATGACGACGACCAGGTACGCACCGTCATTTCCGTTATCGTCGAGACCGAAGGCTACCGTTTTCGTACCGCCGACAATGCCGAAACGGCACTGCAGCTGCTGGAACAGGAATCGTTTGATCTGGTGATCAGCGACATCAACATGACCGGTATGACCGGCGTGGAGTTGCTCGATACCTGCCGGAAAACGTACCAGGATCTCGCCTTTATCATGGTCACCGGCGTCGACGACCGAACCACGGCCATCGATACCCTGCATATGGGAGCCTACGGATATGTCACCAAACCCTTCCAGGCCAACGAGCTGATCATCAATATCACCAACGCCTTACGGCGAAGACGACTGGAAATCGAGAACCGCCGGCACCGGGAGGAACTGGAGCTGCTCGTTGAAGAACGAACCTTCGAACTCGACAAATCCCGGGAAGAGACCATTTTCATCCTGTCCAAGGCCGCCGAATTCAGGGATAACGAGACCGCCAAGCACACGGTACGGATGGGCAAGTTCTGCGAGATTCTCGGTCGTCTGATGGGATTGCCGGAGTCATTGTGCAAGACCCTGAAGATCTCGGCACCGCTGCACGATGTCGGCAAGATCGGCATCTCCGATACGATCCTGCTCAAGCCGGGAAAACTGAGCTTCGAGGAATTCGAGATCATCAAGACCCATTGCGAGATCGGCCACCGAATTCTGTCGGAGTCGACCTCGTCGATCCTGCAGGTCGGCGCCGAAATCGCGCTGACCCACCATGAAAAGTTCGACGGCAGCGGCTATCCCCGCGGCCTGCGGGGCGAGGAAATACCGATCATCGGCCGCATAGCGGCGATCTGCGACGTCTTTGACGCACTGACCAGCGAACGGGTCTACAAATCCGCTTCATCGATAGAGGAAGCGCTGGAGATCATCAGGCAGGGCAGCGGCTGTCATTTCGACCCCGACGTTGTCAACGCGTTCATCGGCAATATCGACCACCTTCTGTCGATCAGGGCCGGTCTGCCCGACTGATTGGCCGCTCAGGCCGCCGCCAGGGTCGAAATACGGTTCCCTCTTTCCCGTTTGCTGC
>CAYSSK010000005.1:50574-59337 GCA_964433645.1 uncultured Desulfofustis sp. | reverse complement strand
CAGAAGTGTTCCAGCGCCGGACCGACTTTTTTCCAATCGACGCACGGCCGGGCAAATCCCGATGGTCTGATCAACGGGCAGCCAAAGGCGGCATCGTCGATATAAATATCGGCATACACCTTCGGGCTCGATGTCCAGCTCTGCTGGTCCGGATTGCTGTTGACCCCGTGGAGCTGGATGCCCTGCTCCTGCAGATAGCGCACCGCATCGATCAGCGTATCGCCGGCAATGCCCTGCGTGGAACGCATCGTGAAGAGAATGATCTTCGCCCCGCAGGCCTGCAGTCGTTTCAACCAGGTCAGTGCCTCAGGCACGGGTTTGCCCAGCTCCGGGTAACGATGATCAACGATGGTTCCGTCAAAATCGACACAGATAATCATTGCTCATTGTGCTTTCAGTTTCTTGTTGTGTCAGCAGCGAAAGCGGCCGGGCCGGGCAGTCCGGCAGAGATTTTCAACAGAGCTGCAGTGTAGCAGAGATGTCCCCGGGAATGCAAACACGATCTGGATGGTGCCGTGAGGCACTCTCCGGCAAAACCAATTGCCCCGGAAAAAGGAGCTGTTTAGAAAAAGTTCGCATTTCCGCCCTGAAAGATGGCCAACGCTACCGGAGACCGTCTCACAAAGGCCCGGGCGGGCGGAAATCAAGGCCGGCGTTGAGAGTGGGCGAAGACGGGGTAACGCCTGCCCCGCCGTTGCCGGGATTGACCGACAGGCCCCTGGGATAAACCGCGGGGGCCTGTCTGGCGACAAAAAACGAACAACCGAGTGTGCTTAGAACATCGGCTTCATGGCCCCCATATAGCCGCGCAGCTCGGCGCCGATCGTCTCGACCTCGGTATAACGAATGGCCTCGTTGACATCGATCAGGTCGAGATTGTCGACCCCGCAATCATCGAGCTCGAGCCCGTTGCCGATCACATCGGTATCGATACCCTTCATGAAATCGGCCAGCAGCGGCACCGCCGAATTGGCGAACAGATAACAACCGTACTCGGCGGTATCGGAAATGACCACGTTCATTTCGTAGAGCTTTTTCCGGGCGATCAGGTTGGCGATCAGCGGTACTTCATGCAGCGACTCGTAATACGCCGATTCCGGCTTGATACCGGTGGCCACCATGGTGTCAAAAGCCAGCTCGACGCCGGCCTTGACGAAGGCAACGAGCAAAATACCGTGATCGAAATACTCCTGTTCCAAGATATCACCGCTCATCGATTCGGCCCGCTCAAAGCGCGTCTCGCCCGACGCTTTGCGCCAAGCCAGCAAATCGGCATCATCTTGAGCCCAGTCGGCCATCATGGTGCGGGAAAAAGCACCGGACATAATATCATCCATATGCTTCTCGAAGAGCGGGGTCAGAATATTTTTCAGCTCTTCGGAGAGGATGTGGGCTTTGATCTTGGCCGGGTTGGACAGCCGGTCCATCATATTGGTGATACCGCCATGCTTGAGCGCCTCGGTAACCATCTCCCAGCCGTACTGCACGAGCTTGGATGCGTACCCCGCATCGATCCCCTGCTCGATCATCTTGTCGTAGCACAGCAGGGAACCGGCCTGAAGCAGACCGCAAAGAATGGTCTGTTCGCCCATCAAGTCGGATTTGACCTCGGCGATAAACGAGGACTGCAGAACTCCGGCTCGATCGCCGCCGGTACCGCAGGCATATGCTTTGGCAAGCTCGAGGCCGTCGCCGTCGGGATCGTTTTCCCGATGCACCGCGATCAAGGTCGGAATACCGAAGCCGCGCACATACTCCTGACGGAGTTCGGTACCAGGCCCTTTCGGGGCCACCATGATCACGGTCAGATCCGGACGGATCTGCATGCCCTCCTCGACAATGTTGAACCCGTGCGAATAAGAGAGACAGGCACCATGTTTCATCAGCGGCATGATCGCGCTGATCACGCCGGTATGCTGTTTATCCGGCGTCAGGTTGGCCACCAGATCGGCCGGTGGGATCAATTGCTCATACGTGCCGACGACAAAACCGTGCTCGGTGGCGTTTTTCCAGGATTGACGCTGCTCCTTGATGGCCGCTTCGCGCAGTGCATATGAGACGTCGAGCCCGGAATCCCGAAGATTGAGTCCCTGGTTGAGTCCCTGCGCGCCGCAGCCGACGATGACGATTTTTTTGCCACGCAGCGCTTCAACGCCGTTGAATTCGTCCCCATCCATGAAACGGCAGTGCGCCAATTCTTCGATCTGCAACCTGAGTGGCAGCGAATTGAAATAGTTCCCCATGACCTTTCTCCTTCTGACGTGGTTTGGTAAGTGATTTTGCCGGCAATCCGGTCCTGTTGACGCTATCCTGATATTACGATGACAAATCGTTTTCATTGAGCGCAGAAACGGGGAGGAAATGATATTGCTCACGGCGATCTTCAACAATTTTCATATAGGCGGATTCATGTGTTGCGTCAAGTGATTTATTCGTGATATTGTGTTGCATATTTCGCAACGAAGTCCGTGCTCCTCTTTTGCGCTCAGAAAAAGAGCTTATGAATATCAGAGAGCTCAATCTCTTTGTCAATCTGGCCTCGAGTCTGCACTTCGGCCAAACGAGCCGGGCCTGCAATATCACCCCTTCCGGGTTGACCAGGGCCATCCAGCGCCTCGAGCAGGAACTGGAAGAGCCCTTGTTCCGGCGCGACAACCGCTCGGTCTCGCTGACCAGGGCCGGTGAGATTTTCAAAGACTATGCCGTTGAGGTGCTGCAGCGTTACCGGAAACTCCGCCAACAGTTGGCGACGGAGAACGATCTGCGCGGCACGCTGTCGCTGTACAGCTCGGTCACGGCGATCCTGTCGATCCTGCCGGACATCATCACGCGGTTTCGTCGCTGTTTTCCGGAAATCAATCTGAATCTGACCACCGGCGATGCGGCAATGGCCCTTGCCCGCCTGGAAAACGGCGAGGCCGACATCACCATAGCGGCGGTACCCGACCGGCTGCCGCGTCACATCGTCTTTCTGAAGCTTCTGGAAACACCCCTTATCTTTATCGCTCCAAAGGAGGCGGGCCGATCGGGAGCCGTCCCCGATCTTCACTCGACCCCGATCGTCATGCCGGAACGGGGGCTGAGCCGCGAGCGCTGCGAACGCTGGTTTAATGACAAGAATATCAGCCCGACGGTCTATACCTTCGTCGCCGGCAACGAGGCGTTGATCGCAATGGTCGCGATGGGCTGCGGCATCGGCGTCGTTCCCCGCCTCGTCCTGGAAAACAGCCCCCTGCAACACCGTATTGTCGTGCTCGACGTCGAGCCACCACTCAAACCCTTTACCGTCGGCGCCTGTACCACCAAAACCGGCAAACGGCTGCCGGCCGTGCAAACGTTCTGGCAGATCGCCGAACAGGTTGCTACCGGACATGACAGGAGATGTGATGACGACCATCCTGATAACCAATGACGATGGAATCCATAGTCCCGGCCTGGAGATCCTGCAAAAATCACTGGCCACCCTGGGCCGGGTCGTGACCGTTGCCCCGGACCGGGACAACTCGGCCATTGCCCATGCCTTGACCATGAGCCGCCCCCTGTGCTTGACCAAGCGCGCCGAGGACGTGTTCACTCTGGACGGCACTCCGACCGACTGCGTGGCCATCGCGCTGAGCAAAATCCTCGACGCCCCTCCCGACCTGCTCGTCTCCGGTATCAATAAAGGCGCCAACATCGGCGACGATATCTCCTATTCCGGGACGGTTTCCGCCGCCATCGAGGGAACCATGTATTCGGTACCGTCCATGGCCGTCTCCCTGGTCGGCACAACACCGTTTACTTTTTCCGTCGCCGGTCCGATCGTTCGTGATCTGGCCGGCCGAATCATTGCCTACGGCCTGCCGGCCGACACCCTGATGAACGTCAATATTCCCCAGCAACAACCGATAAAAGGGCTGAGGGTTACCCGGCAGGGACGTCGTATCTGGCAACAGGCGGTCCAGGAGGTGCATGATCCCTGGGGCCGCATTCGCTACTGGATCGGCGGCGGCACCCCGTTGCTCGATGCGGGTAAGGACACCGACGTGGATGCGGTGCATAACGGTTACGTCTCGGTAACCCCGATTCATCTCGACCTGACCAATCACGAGGGTATCAGCTATTTCCGCGAGGATCTCGACCTGGAGTCGTGGACCCAGCCCCCGACCGGTTGACGATTGTCAGAGGACGCCACCGACCGGCCGCTGTGGAACAAACGCTTGATGAGAACTCAAACCACCCAGGTGAAGGTGCGAAGGTGGTGCGGCTCCCTGTGATTCGTGATAGCATGCCCCCGTTTGCCCGCTATAACTCCTCCGACTGGAGAGCGAAACAAAGAGAAAACGTTTGCAAGGAGTGACTCGATGCAGATCACCTGCCACGGCGCCGCCGGTTGTGTCACCGGATCGTGCCACCTCGTCGAAACCGGTTCTGCCCGTCTGCTTATCGACTGCGGCATGTTCCAGGGAAACAAAACACTCAATCGCCTCAACTACGAGCCGTTCCCGTTTGACCCTCAGGCCATTGATTTCGTCATTGTCACCCATGCCCATATCGATCACTGCGGCCTGCTGCCGAAACTGGTGAAATACGGCTTCAAAGGGATCGTCTACGCCAGCCCGCCGACCGCCGACCTGCTGCCGATCATGCTCGCTGACAGTGCCTATATCCAGGAAAAGGATACCGAACACGAAAACAAGCGGCGCCTCCGGAAAGGGGAGCCCCCCCGCGAGCCCCTCTACACCATGCAACACGCCGAGCAGGTGGGGGACCTAATTCAAGTGATCACCTACAACACGGCTCTGCAGGTCAAAGACATCACCTTCCGGCTTCGTGACGCCGGTCATGTCATCGGTTCAGCCATCGTCGAATTGTTTGTCAAAAACCACGCCGCTCGCGAAGAAAAAATCGTCTTTTCCGGTGATCTCGGACAAGTGAACGTGCCGATTGTCGAAGACCCGACCACTATCTGGAACGGTGATCATGTCTTTGTCGAGACGACCTATGGAGATCGTGTTCACATCAGCTCACAATCACGCAAAGAGGAACTCTACGGCTATATCCAGTCAACCTACCGCAAAGGCGGCAAGCTGCTGATCCCCTCTTTTGCTCTCGAACGCACCCAGGAACTGCTCTATACCTTGAGCGAGCTGAAAATCGAACAGCCCGAGTTCCCGCCGATGAATATTTACCTGGACAGCCCGCTCGCCATCAAAATAACGGAAGTATTCGAAAAGCACCCGGACCATTACGATGAAGAGGCCCGGGCGAGAAGAGATAAACCCTTCAGTTTTCCCGGCCTGATCTGTACGCCGTCGGTGGAGGAGTCACGAAAAGTCAATACGATGCAGGAACCGGCCATCGTCATCGCCGGCAGCGGTATGTGCACGGCCGGCCGCATCCGGCACCACTTCAAACATGGTATCTGGGATCCGAAGAACACCGTGCTCTTCGTCGGCTATCAGGCACCGGGAACCTTGGGCCGGTTTCTGCTGGACGGCGCCGAGGAAATCAAGATGATGGGTCTTTCTCTGGTCGTCAAGGCCGAAATCGCCAGAATCGGTGCCTTTTCAGCACATGCCGATCGGCACGGCCTCAGTGACTGGCTGTCGGCCTTCAGGGAAAAGCCGCGAACGATTTTTCTCGTTCACGGCGAAGACGACACCCGCCACACCTTCAGTGCGGTGCTCCAGAAGAACGGGTTCACCACCGTGCTGCCGACAAAAGGGGCGCCGTTATTTTAAGAGAAGGATCCTCTCGAGCCGAAACGGCACCCCTCGTTTCCTCTAAGCCGGTGGTGGGGGAGAGACATCCTGTTAATTTTGCAGGACCCACTGCCCCTGCTCATTCCGGCAGGCGGTGGTAATGGTGGTCTGCGGCTGACCATCGATTACCGCCTGAATCTCGGCCTGCCGGCAGACCCGGTCGGACCTCGGATTGGTGTAAGCCGGTTGCGGCACGACTTGATAGTTATTGCCGGTATCGGGGTTCACCCAGCCCACCGGCTGGCCCGACCGACCGCTTTCATAGGCGTAGTTAAGCTGCTGGCGGTCATATTTGTCCATCTCATTGCCGACGATATAACCCAGCATCGTGCCGACAGCGGCACCGATCAGGGTCGCTTCGGTGCTGCGGCCGATCGCCTGTCCGATCAAGGCCCCGCCGACGGCTCCGCCAACCGCTCCCTGTTGTCCTTTATGGGTATCGGCGCACGATGTTACAAACATCATTGCCGCCACCATGATAATGGCAAGCACTCTCATACTATCCTCCATCGACTTCGTTATTTTCTACGGCTCCGGTAAACAGCAGCGCCTGGTAATCTCGATCGGAGATCGCTCTCTCTGCAGCCACCAATATCTCTTATCTCTTAGAGACTAATCAGTGTCCCGTTCGTGTCAACCAAAACAACCGACATCATTCAGAAACTGTCCGCCAATCTGATTGCCCGGGCTCCGCTGAACAGGCAGCGCTGCCGGGATATGGTTCATCCGGCACGGGCCGCGGTGATTTCCTCCTGCATCCGGGCAATCACCGTCTGCGGATCGGCCGCCCTGGTAATCGGGCGACCGACCACCAGATAATCGGCACCGGCCCTGATTGCCTGACCGGCGGTCATGACCCGTTTCTGGTCGTCCCTCACCGCTCCCTCCGCCACAGCCGGCCGAATGCCCGGAGTCACGAGCAACGGGCGCTCGCCGAGATCCAGCCGCAACTCCCGTGCTTCGCGGGCCGACGATACCAGGCCGTCGCAGCCGCCGGCCACGGCGATACGGGCCCGGCGACGAACCAGTTCGGCTACATCCTCGCCCATGCCGAGTTCTCGGAGGTCCGCCTCGGAAAAACTGGTCAGTACGGTCACCGCCAGAAGTTTCATATCCCCCCGACCGGCGACCGCCGCCTCGATAATCGATCGGTCGCCATGAATGGTCAGCAGGCTGACGCCCCGATCGTTCACCTGGGCAACGGCCCGCTTCACCGTTTCCGGAATGTCGTAGAATTTCAGATCGAGCATCACTTTATGCCCTCTGGCGATCAACCAGTCCACGGTTGTAAACCAGTCAACCATAAACAATTCCAACCCGACCTTGAAAAATCCGACCTGTGCTTCGCACCGCCGGACCATTTCCCGCGCCGTTTCGGCACGATCAAAATCGAGTGCGACGATCAGCCGGTCTCTGATGTCAATGCTCCGGTTCGCCATCTCTTGTGTCCCTCTCTTTGCTGTTTTGCTTTCTTTCAAGGCGCCGATGCGTTTTTCCCGCGGTTTGCCGAGGCACCCGGTCGTGTCGAATCAAGGATATGGCGGACGGATCGGGACAATTCAGAGAGGTTGAACGGTTTCTGCAAAAACCCGCTGCACCCCTGCTCCATCACCTGCTCCATCTGTTTGGTCAACGCATAACCGCTGGACAATATCACCGGCACGTTCCGGCTCATGCTGCGCAGAGCGGCCAGCGTCTGGCCGCCATCCATTCCCGGCATGATCAGATCGAGAATGACCAGGTCGACGGTCGACGCCTGACGCTCCATGACGGCCACGGCCGCCTGACCGCCTTGGGCCGTCAAAACCTGATACCCCAATTGCCGCAGCATGGCCTGCCCGACTTCCAAGATCATAATCTCGTCGTCGACCAGCAGAATCGTTTCCGATCCCTGTTGCGAAAAAACCTCGGGTTCTTCGTCGGGTACGGGGGTATTCTCCGACCACGGCAGGTAGACGGTAAATACCGTGCCCTGACCGGGCTCGCTGTCGACCCCGATAAAACCGCCATGGTTGCGGATAATACCATAGGCCGACGCCAGTCCGAGTCCCGTTCCCCGACTCTTGTCCTTGGTGGTAAAAAAGGGTTCGAAAATCCGTGGCATGATATCACGGTCGATACCGATGCCGGTATCACCAATGGTAATCAGCGCAAAACGGCCTGGTACAACATCATGGGGGGTGCTGGCCGCTTTGTCCAGTTCCGCGCCGGCGGTGGCGATTCTCAATTCACCGCCGCGGGGCATGGCCTGCCAGGCATTGACGTACATATTGAGCAACACCTGTTCCAACTGCGCCTTGTCGGCCTCGGCCACCACCGGATACCCTGAGCAATCGAGGGTGATGCGAATCTCTTTTCTGGTTCTGCCGAACAGAGAGGCGGTATTGCGGACCATGTCGTTGAGATCTATGGGTTGCGGCCGGTACTTGCCGCCCCGGGCGAAGCCGAGCAGCTGCCGGGTCAGGGCGCCGGCGCTTTTCACGCACTCTTCGATGGCCCGGGCGTGTTCCAGGAGTTTTTCTCTGTCGTCTCCTATCCGGAGCAATTCCGCTCGCCCCTGGATAGCCATCAACAGATTGTTGAAATCGTGGGCTATGCCGCCGGCAAGAGTACCGATCGCCTCCATTTTCTGAGCCTGTTGAAAGGCGTTTTCCAACCGTTTCTGCTCGGTGATGTCGCGGGCGAAATTGAGCGTTGCCGGCCGCCCGTTCCACTGGATCAGCACGGCGCTCAGGTGAATGGTGATTTCTCTCTGCGTCTTGGTCAATAAACGGAAGACATAGTTCTGCGGCAATCCGTCATCGCCCCGGAGCCGTTTGGCATGGCGCTGGACAACCAGATCACGGTCTTCCGGATGGATAAAAAACGTAAACGGCCGGGCCTTCAATTCCCGGTCGTCAAAGCCGATCATCGCCGCCGTCTGATGATTGGCAAAGACGATGTGGCCGTCCTGGGCGATAAAGATAGCGTCAAGGGCATTTTCGATAAGCTGGCGATACTTCTCCTCGCTTTCTCGGAG
>CAYSSK010000005.1:0-50474 GCA_964433645.1 uncultured Desulfofustis sp. | reverse complement strand
ATAACCAGCGTTGCCGGGTTGCAGTCGACGAAGCGCATACCGTGAAGCAGGAAAACCGCATCGGGACTCGCTTCGAACAAGTTCCGGTAGCGATCCTGTTCCCGCCGGATGAACTCCGTCTGTTTGTCGATCTGCTGCAGAAAAGAATTAAATTCACCGGCCAGCCGGCCGAACTCATCATCACCGTCGATCGGCAACGGCTCAGTCGACCCCGTCCGGGTATTGAGATCGAGCTGTCGCACCATATTCTGTACCGGCCGGGTCAAGCGACCGCTGATCCAAAAGCTGGCCAGCGCGAAAGCGGCCATCAGGGCCAGGATCGAACCGTAAACCACCAGCCGGGCCACGCGCACCGGTGCCATGATTTCATCGAGATAGGCGGAAGAGGCGACAACCCAGCCATATTCGGGAATGCTCTCGAAGACGACGATCTTCCTGCGGTGACCGGAATCACCCGGATTTTTCCAGACATACTCCATGCTGCCGGTACCCTCGCGGAGCATCGTCCGGACAAAATCAACGGGCGTTTCCTGCTGCATGAAAAAATTAACATCGCGCAATTGCGGGTGGATCAGCACCACCCCCTCCCTGTTGAACAGGTACGCGTAGCCGCTTTTCCCGAAACGCAGGGACAGAACCATCTCGGTAAAATCATCGGGATTGAGCAACTCGGCAAACTCGGAGCGATAACTCGATGCTGAAATAATCCAGTCCAACTCTTTGAAATACACCATATACAAAGCTTTCGGGCGAGCCGACGACTCACCGGGATTGCTCCAGTCGTATTCGATATATCCCTGTTTCTGGTCGATTTGTCGACGGACAAAGGCAAACGACGAGACGTCCGAGCCGGCCAGTTGCCGATTGGGGTGCACCTCGAGAATTCCCCGGGAATTGAGGCAATAGATATAGCCGGAGCGCCCCACCTGCTGACTGAGAAAGATGTCCTTTAACCGACGGACGGCTTCGGCGCGGCTCAGCACCCCCTGCTCGACGAGGTCAAGCTGCTGGCGGGCAATCTCGAGGTTTTTTTGCGCAATCGCCTGCAGATGGTTGCGAATGGCAACCGAGGCGCTGGCATGGACCGCATTTTTCAGGAGCCTGGTGGAATTGGTCAATTCCTGTCTGATATCGGTCGTGATAAACGGGACCAGCGCCAGTTCGACGAAGAGGGCGAGCAACAGCAGCACCGGAGCCAGGGCGGCAAGAAAAGAAAAAAAGATCCGGGAACGCATCGTTTTCAAAAAATGTCGAGCCGGCATCGTATCAGACACTGCGGGGCAATGGGTTGATCTGTCCTTCATGACGTTCATCATAGCTTATACCCCCCATGACTGGAGGCCACAACGAACAATGAAGATCGTCATCGTAGCCGGAAGGGCAGGCCGGCTTGCCTATCGGTTATCCCGCGAATCAAAGGTTTACGACCACCGCTGGCTGCCGATGGGATTCCCGCTGTCCGATCCCCGCAAGGCGCGGATAACCTTTGCCCATATCTTCCGCCATACCTCCGGCCTCGCCCCGCAAGCCTCGACCGTCGAAGAGGCCCTGCCCGTCGAGCAGGGCCGGAATCAGTGGGACAACTATGTTGCCTGGGTCATCGGTCACGATCCCGTCAGCCCTGGAAGATGAAAAACTTGCGGACAGCGTAGTTGATCATCACCGCGGTCACGATATTGGCCGCAAAGGCATAGGTCGTCAGCATGCCGAAACGCCTGATGAGAATGCCCATCAACGCCGTCCCGAGCGCGACACTGATGCCTGAGACGAGGTAAAACAATCCGATCTCGATCAGAAAGGTGTGTCGTCCGCGCTCGAAGACCCACATGATATTGGTAACGTACGCAACCAGATTGGCGACCACAAATGCCGTCGCATTGCTGATCATCGAGTTGCGCGCCCGCTGGTAATCGTTGATCTCTCTGATACGCAACCGCAACAAACGGACCGCATGGTCATGGGGCTGGAGTGCCGGAAACGCCTTCCAGGCTATCAGGTGAAAAACGACAATATGGGTGGCGGTCGCCAGACCACCGGCCAGCGCGTACTTGATAAATTGCACGATAGTGTCGTTGTCGGGCATGGCTGGCTCGGTAAGAACAGCGGAGAAATCAGTGTCGGGACAAGAAACCAGACTGGATTCCGGAAGGCAAGACAATCTTTCCGACGGCGGGAGGTCCGCCCGGCATTTTTCGACATACGTTCTGACTGGTCCGACCAATATCGATTTTCTCTTTGATCTCTTGCTATTGGTCGCCCCGCCGGGCAGGCTTACAGAAAACCAGTCCCTTCTTATCTGCGATTTGAACAAATTTTTGAGTAGTTAAAGATGTCGGCCGATACTACAAAAAGGGACTTCGCTCCTGCCCTTGATAAATAATATGCGCGTTCTCTATCAACGGTTCTTAAAGAAAGGAAACATAGCCCTTGGTCATACCAGTTAAGGATTTTCTTTTTGCTGTAAATCTGAATCCTTACCGGCAACGTCCGGGAAGAAGGTGAAACCATTAATCCTTTTTTATAATAGCGATTGGCGGAACTGATTTCAATTTATCTTTACAAACAAAAGTCTACCTTATACTCTTGTGCCAGAACAAGGGACCATGATGGCGGGCGTTTATCCGGTTTCCATTTGCCAACACGCTCTCCATGGGGAGTTGTGCTGAGACGCTCTGCCTTCTTTCGTTCAGCCGCATCCATCCTCAACCGGTGGGCGACGATGCCGCCGGCTTTGACCAGTTCCACGAGAAACCGCTCCGATCGGTCGTTCAGACACAACCAAGGGGGAACGGCATGGCAGTCAAGATTTTTATCACCAGAAAAGGTATCGACAAGAACATCATCGAGTTGACGGTTCTGCTGAAAAAAATGCGCAGCCTGACGCTCAATCAGCCCGGCTACATTTACGGCGAGACCTTGCGCAGAATCGACCAGCCGGACGAGTGTGTCGTCATTTCCACCTGGCGCTCCCGCGAAGAATGGGAGAATTGGTTCAACAGCCCCCAACGTCAGAGCGTCCAGAGCGAGATCGATCTGCTGCTGGGAGACACTACCGAATATGCCGTTTACGAAGAGTAAACCGGCGGACCTCATCACGACACTGAAACAAGAGGCGGGGATATCAGATGATTATTGAAGGACTGAAGTTGATGGTTGTCGGTATGACAACCGTGTTGCTGTTTCTCATTCTGATGGTTGTGCTTATCCAACTCGTCGCCACGCTCACCAAAGGAGTCACGGCGCGGGAACTGCAAGCGATCCAGGATGAGCGGGAGCGCTTGAGAAAGGAAAAAGAGCGGCAAAAATCGGCAGCGGCAGCAGACCGGGACGAGGATATCGTCGTCATCACCGCCGCTATTGCCGCCTTTGAAGCGGAACGAGCGGCGGCGCTGCGCTGAACGGAGAAGCGGAAGCGAATATCATCTGTCAGCCGGCATGGTTGACATAACCTAACGCAAGGAGAAGTACGGTGGGTAAAAAAGTAATCAAATTCATGGATACGTCTTTCCGGGACGGATTTCAGTCAGTTTTCGGCGCGCGGGTGTTGACCGATGATTTTCTTCCTGCCCTGCAGGCCAGTGTCGATGCCGGCATCACCCATCTCGAGGCCGGCGGCGGTGCCCGTTTTCAAAGTCTTTTCTTCTATTGCGGTGAATCGGCCTTCGACATGATGGATCGTTTCCGCGAAAAAGTCGGTCCCGATGCCAATCTGCAGACCCTGGCCCGCGGCATCAACGTCGTGGCCCTGAGTCAGCAACCCCGGGACATGATCGACCTGCACGCCAAGATGTTCAAGAAGCACGGCATCACCACGATCCGTAACTTTGATGCGCTCAACGACATGCACAATCTCGAGTATTCCGGCGAGCGGATCGCTCACCACGGCCTGCATCATCAGATCGTCGTGACCGTCATGGATCTGCCGCCGGGCTGCTCCGGCGCCCATACGCCGGAGTTCTACCTGGAACGCTTGAAAGTGATCCTCGACTCGGATATCCCGTTCCATTCCATCTGCTTTAAAGATGCGACCGGTACGGCCAATCCGAGAAAAGTCTACGACACCTTCAAGGGTGCCCGGAAACTGGTGTCCGACGATACCATCCTCTGGTTCCACACCCATGATACCGCCGGTATCGGCATTTCCCAGAACCTGGCGGCCATCGAAGGCGGCGCCGACGGCATCGACCTGGCCAAGAGCCCGGTCAGCGGCGGTACCTGCCAGCCCGATATCCTGTCGATGATGCACGTCCTGAAGGGAACCGATTTTACGCTGGATCTCGACTACGAGAAAATTCTCACCGCCGAAGAGGCGTTCGAGGGTGCGATGAAGGACTATTTCTTCCCGCCGGAAGCGAAAATGGTCTCGCCGACGATCACCCTGTCGCCGATGCCCGGCGGTGCTCTGACCGCCAACACGATGATGATGCGCGACACCAACACGCTGCATCTCTATCCGGCGGTCATCAAGGAAATGGCCGAAGTCATCCGGCTCGGCGGCTTCGGTTCGTCGGTCACCCCCGTTTCCCAGTTCTACTTCCAGCAGGCCTACATGAACGTGACCCAGGGCAAGTGGAAGGTGATCAACCAGAACTACGGCAACATGGTCCTCGGCTACTTCGGCAAGACCCCGACGCCGCCGGATCCAAAAATCGTCAAGCTCGCTTCCGAACAGCTCGGCAAGCCTGTTTTCACCGACGACCCGCTCGATATTCTTGAGCCGGGTATCCCGAAAGCAACGAAGATTCTCGAAGAAAACAAGCTGCCGGTCACCGACGAGAACCTCTTTATCATCGCCAGTTGCGAACAGAAAGGACTGGACTACCTGCTCGGCAACGCCAAGGTCAACGTTCGCAAGAAGACCGACGAGGACACACCACCGGCCAAACCGGCCGGCAAAACAAAAGCGGCGGCGGCAGCGGCTCCACCACCGGCCGGACCACGCTCCTACTCCATTACCGTCAACAATCGCAGCTATGACGTCACCGTTGCCGAAGGCAGCGGCGCCGTTCAGGCCACACCGGCGCAGCCCGCCACACCGGCAGCACCCGCTGCGGCACCTGCCGCCGGCGGCACCGAGGTCGAAGCGCCGACTCCGGGTAATGTCGTCAAGGTCCTCGTCAAGGTCGGCGATTCCGTCACCACCGATCAGCCCCTGCTGGTCCTGGAAGCCATGAAAATGGAGTCGGAGGTCAAGTCGCCCTGTGACGGAAAAATCCTGGCCATCGAGGTGTCGGCGGGGGATACGGTGCAGGCATCGGATCATCTTTTCACCATTGGCTGACCAGGCAGATACCGTTCTTCCCGTTGTCGAGGCGGGCCTTGCCCCGCCTCGACTGGCATTGTTTGAATGATGGAATCATTATGAAAATCAAAACAATTCTGCTCATACTTCTCGGCTTCTGCATCTGTGCAGGAGCCCCCGTCCAGGCGACCGACGATCGTGTAGTCATCACGTCGCCGTCCGACGCCAAGGTGATCCGCATAGACATTGCCCCCGGACGATCCGTTTACAGCGGTGATATCCTCGTTGTTCTAAAAGACTACGACGGAACCATCACCGAACTCAAAGCCGGCACCGCCGGCATCGTCGAGTCTCTGTCGGTCGAATCCTACCAGAGGGTGAAACAGGGCGAGCAGATCGGCGTAATCACGCCGTCCGTAATCGTTGCCGAACGACCGGCGGCCATGCTCAGTCACGAGCTGCCCAACATCGGCAAACTGATCGGCAACCTGTTCAGGACCACCGGTGTCTACGGTATCATCGACGGACAATTGGAGCGGGACTGGACCGTCGGCATCGGCAGGATTCTGATGATCTGCGTCGGCCTGATTCTGCTCTATCTCGGCATCTTCAAGCAATTTGAACCGCTGCTGCTGATTCCCATCGGCTACGGCGCCATCCTGGCCAATATCCCGCTGGCCGGCATTGCCGACCCGGGCGGCATCCTGCACTACATTTACGAAGTCGGCATCCTCACCGGTATTTTCCCGCTGCTGATCTTCATGGGGGTCGGCGCCCTGACCGATTTCGGCCCGATGATCGCCAACCCGAAGACCATTCTGCTCGGCGGCGCCGCCCAGATCGGTATTTTCGCGACCCTGCTCGGCGCGCTCGCGCTGTCCGAATTCGTTCCCGGCATCGCTTTTTCCCTGAGAGACGCCGCTTCCATCGGTATCATCGGCGGTGCCGACGGACCGACGGCGATCTTTCTGTCCAGCCAGCTCTCACCGCGATTGCTCGGATCGATAGCCATTGCCGCCTACTCCTATATGGCCCTGGTACCGATTATCCAGCCGCCGATCATGAAGTGGCTGACTTCCAAGGAAGAGCGGCAGATCAAAATGGTGCAGATGCGCCATGTCTCGAAGCTGGAGAAGATCATCCTGCCGCTGCTGGTCCTCGGCATCTGCGCTGTGCTGCTGCCCACCGCGGCACCGCTGATCGGCATGTTCATGGTCGGCAACCTGGCCAAGGAATGCGGGGTTATCGACCGGTTGTCAGACACGATCAAGGGCCCGCTGATGTATACCGTCACCATCTTCCTCGGTCTCGGTGTCGGCAGCAAGCTCTCCGCCGACAAATTCCTCAACCTGGAGACCCTCGGGATCCTGGTTCTCGGCATCGTTGCCTTTTCCATCGGTACCGCCGGTGGTGTCCTGATGGCCAAACTGATGAACAAGCTGTCCAAGGCCCAGGTCAATCCGCTGATCGGCGCCGCCGGCGTTTCCGCCGTGCCGATGGCCGCCCGCGTGGTCAACAAGGTGGGCCTGGAAGCAAACCCGCAGAACCATCTGATCATGCACGCCATGGGCGCCAACGTCTCGGGTGTCATCGGCTCCGCGGTGGCTGCCGGGGTATTGCTTGCCTTAGTGTAGTAGTACCGCCTTTCGTTCCAAACGCTCGCAAGAACAGCCCGAAGCGGTCTTCGCTTCGGGCTGTTCTTGTCTTATCCCACCACATCGGGTAAGAGTCATCATCACGGCACTATAGTATGAACCGAGATGAGCAGGGGAGACGTAAACAGATGATTACCGTCAGCAAGGAGGCAGTGGCTCACCTGGGCCAGCTCGTGGCCGCCGAAGGGGGCGCCGGCTCGGCCGTCAGAATTGCCGTGATGGGCGGCATCGGCTCCGGACCCGGCCTCGGACTCGTCGTCGATTCACCGGGCGAGACGGACGAGACCGTTCGCTTCGACAACCTCGCCGTGATTATCGATCGACAGCTGCACGCCTATTGCCGGAACATCCATGTCGATTTCAGTGAAGGTCAACCGGAGGGATGCGCCGGAAAAAGCGGGGCCGGCTTTCTCATCGTCCCCGACCAGCCGATCAACGTTTAGCCTCGCCGGGCCGAAGCAAAAACAGCTCGGCCGATCATCACCGGGCAACCATCCACGGGCCGGTAACGCCGTTCAGCTGATCGCTTTGCTGACGATATCTCGATCGAAATAATTGACGGACATGCCGCCGTCCACGACAACGGTCTGGCAGGTGATGCCCGAAGACCGTCGGGACAACAGAAAAACAGCGGTATCGGCAGCCTCCTGGGTTGTCAGGGCGTGCTTGCGCAACATGGCTTTTTCGGCAAACAGATAGCTGTCTATATAACCGGGAATACCGGCCGACGACGACGTCTTCAGCAAGGACGGGGCCACCGCATTGAAGCGGATACGGGAAAAATCGGCGAAGCTCTTGGCCAGAAAACAGAGGGAGGAATCGAGGGCCGCCTTGATCGGGGCCATATAGCCGTAGTTGACGGCGGCCATCCGCGTCGTGGAAATGGAAACGGTCACCACCGATCCGTCGGTGGCGAGCAGATCTTTGAAGTGGTTTGCGATCGAGATCAGCGAAAAGCAGGAGATCGTAACGGCCTGCAGAAAATCCCGGCGATCTGTCTCGTGGAACGGTTTGATACCCCCCGAGTAGTTGGCATAGGCAATGGAATGAACCAGGCCGTCGATCCGGCCACCTGATGAAGCGTCAACCCACTCGGCTATCTCGCGTTGGACCCGGGCAATCTGTTCTTCCTCTTCAACATCGCAGTAAAAAACCGGACTGTCCGGAAACAGAGTGTTTGCCGCCTTTTTTCGCTTCTCCGAATGAACCACCAGGATAACCTCGGCTCCCTGCTCACGCAGGGTCGCAGCGATGGCGGCGGCAATTGATTTCTTGTTGGCCAGCCCGAACACGACAAAGCGCTTGCCGGCCATTTCCAGAAAGTCCTTCACGTTCTCTTTCTCCTTTATTGAGCGGCTCACCATCATACAATACCGGCTGCCGGGAGACAAGCGTACAGCCCGGCTCTCCTGAGAAATCTTTCAGCTACCTGGCGTACCGGCCGTCATTTCACGGTGGCAAAAGCGCTTTTGCCGCAGTATCTTTGGCACTGCACGAGCCACCATGACCGGGCGTGACAACGAACAATGAAAAACTTCGCCTCACCCGGTAGGGCTGGTTGGCTGGGCCGGAGGCTGCCTCGCCAAGGCCCGGCTGGCCTCAGAGGCCGAAGAGCAACCGCCGGAGGTACAGCCGGCCAGCCCGGAACCGCCGATTCATATCAACCCGGCGCACTATGAGGATGAACCCCATGAAACCAGTCGATCACCCCGATCAGGTCAAGCATTTCGTTCAGCAGACCCTGGGCTGCGGTTGTCCCGAGCCGGTATTTCAGTCCATGCTCGCTGAAACCTTCACGCTGGACGAAGTGCCGTCGATTGCAATCAAAAGGTTGCTGATCGGCCAGCGGCTACTCGTCTATCTGGTTTACCCCGGCTCCACGGGACCGCCGCTCGCCGACCTGCTGGCCCCGCTGACGGCCTGCGGACGGGAGGAGCGGGAACGGTGCGGCTATAACCGGCTTCGCCTGGTGGTTATCGCCGAAGACGACCGCCGCCGCGAGTTGGAACATTCGTTTTCCACCCTGCAGGGCGACGACGACCGGCTCTTCCTCCATGTCCTCGATGCCCGGGATCCGGCACTGGCCGCTACCGGTTTGCTCTCCCCCAGCGCATGACCGGCTCTGCCGAACCGCTCGCCGCATCCGAGCGCCACCAGGCCCTGGATCTGATCTACGAGATATTCGACGAGTGGGCCGGGCAATGGACCTTTGCCTGCCGGCCGGGGTGCGCCGTCTGCTGTACCCACGGGGTAACCCTCAGTGAATCGGAAGGCGAGAGAATTCTCTCATTTATGAGACGGAGTGACCGCGAGTCTTGGCTGATCGACCGACTCACCGGACTGTCAGTCCCGGCAACGCCGGCCTGCACCACCAACGAATTTGCCCGGGCCTGCCTGGAGCAGGAAGACATCGACGCCGGCCACGGTATTTTCTCCGGCAGCTGTCCCCTGCTGCAGGACAACCGTTGTTCCGCCTATTGGTTACGGCCCTTTGCCTGCCGCTGCTTCGTGTCCACCGTCACCTGCCGACCGGGCCGGGAGGCGGTGCTCCCGTCGACCTACCTGACGGCGAGCACCGCGGTCGGTCAGTTGATCGAACATCTCGACCGGGGTCGCCGGTGGGGAACGATGATCGCAATGCTGCACCACCTGACGACACCGCCGCACTCCCGAACCACGCACCACCGACGGAACGACGAAGCGGCCGGCCTGCTCACCGCCGGGCCGCTTCCCGGATTTCTGCTCGGCCAAGAGGATTATCCCCGCGTCGCGCCCCTGCTCGAAAAAATTTTCCGCGCACCACTGGGCGATGGGACCATTGAAGACCTGCTCAACACCGGCTCGCGGTCCTGACCACCTCCCCCGCCTTTTCAGGGGCAGGGGCCGATCCGCGTGCCGTTGCTTTTGGTGGTAATGGTCACCGGGCCGCCCGGTGTTTCCATGGTCGTCGTAAAAACCCCGGAAAAGCTGTCATGCTGGTAGGTTATCTGGCCGGTACCGGTGGCTTTCGTGCCCTGCTGAGCACAGGTCATGGTCCAGGACACGGTGTTGCCGCTGGTCTTGAGATTGCTGATCGAACAACCGCTGCCGACCATGTCCGTCGAAACAGGCTCCTGCTCGGTCAGACACTGTACGGTCTGCTGGGCCGGTACGGCCGGCATCCCCGGTATTTCAGCGCTTGACGTGATTTGATACTGTCCCGGCTGAAAGTCAAGGGCCTGCGCCCCGACCGCCGGCAGCAGACACCAGACAATGCCGATCGCCATCAATAGTTTTCCCATGGTCGCCACCTCCCGGATAGTGATATGCCTGCCTGCTCCGGGCACGACAGCTCAATGCCGGGGAGCGGCAGGAAGGATGGTTCAGCCTACCCATTTTCGCTTGTGGCGGCAACGGCTTTCCTGCCACCCGCATGCCGGCCGATGCGGATCACTCCTTGAAATGGTCCCGATATTCGCCGTAGCCCTCTTCTTGAAGGCGGTCTACCGGAATAAAGCGCAGAGCGGCCGAGTTGATGCAATAGCGCTGATTGGTGGGCGGCGGCCCGTCGGAAAAGACGTGGCCGAGATGTGAATCGGCTCGGTTGCTGCGCACTTCGGTACGCAGCATGAAGTGCGACACATCGCGCCGCTCGACAATGTTGTCGGGCTCCACCGGCCGGGTAAAACTGGGCCAACCGGTCCCGGAATCGAACTTGTCGCGTGAACTGAACAGCGGCTCACCGGAAACGATATCGACATAGAGCCCGTCTTCCTTGTTGTCCCAGAAGGCATTGTCAAATGGCGGTTCTGTTCCGTTCTTCCGGGTCACCTGGTATTGCATCGGCGTCAGTCGTTCACGCAGCTCTTTGTCACTGGGCATGCGAAACTCCGCCTGTTGCTCGTCGCTGTTTTTCCACACCTTTTCCTGGAACGCCTGGCGACCCGAACCGGCTTTGTACAAGGAGTAATGCATGACATTTTTTCGATAATAATCCTGATGATACTCCTCGGCCTCGTAAAACGGTTGGGCCGGCAGAATCTTCGTCACCACCGGCCGGTTGAACAGACCGGACCCATCGAGTTCCGCCTTGGACTGTTCGGCGATCCGTCGCTGGTCATCGGTGGTGTAAAAGATAGCCGTCCGGTAATGGGTACCCCGGTCGGCAAACTGCCCGCCGTCATCGGTCGGATCGATCTGTCGCCAGAAGGTCTCGACCAGCTCCCGGTAAGAAATCCGGTCAGGGTCGTAGCGGACCCGCACCGCTTCATAATGGCCCGTGCCGCCGGCGGACACAGCAGCATATTCGGCATCCTCCGCCGTCCCACCGGTATAGCCGGCAACGACATCGACAACCCCGTCGAGCTGTTCAAAGGGCGGCTCCATGCACCAAAAGCACCCGCCACCGAACAATGCGGTCTCTTCCCCGGTTTTTGTCGTCGCCCGGTCGGCGGCGCAGGCCGTCGTGCCGATGCCAAGCAGCAGGATGGCCAATAACAGGCTGTTCATAGCTCACTCCAATTTTATTGAGAATTGTTCTTAATAGTGAAAAGATAGGCACGACCGTGCCCGCAGACAAGGACGCCGCCGCCCCGTCGATCTTTTCCCGGTGACCGCTGTTGCCTCCACCGCCGTTTAGGTGTATAAAAAGACCGAATCTTCCATGCCAACCTTCAGCCGGGAGAGCAGTATGAAAAAACCGGGCACGACCAAACGAACCAAATTCATTTTCATCACCGGTGGCGTCCTGTCCTCCCTCGGCAAAGGACTGGCGGCCGCATCGATCGGCGCCCTGCTCGAGTGCCGGGGCCTGACCGTCACCTTCCAGAAACTCGATCCCTACATCAACGTCGACCCCGGAACGATGAACCCGTTTCAGCACGGGGAGGTTTTCGTTACCGACGACGGCGCCGAAACCGATCTCGACATGGGCCATTACGAGCGGTACACCAATGCACTGATGGCCCAGAAAAACAATTACACCTCGGGCAGGATCTACTATTCGGTGATCACCAAGGAGCGGCGCGGCGAATACCTCGGCGGTACCGTCCAAGTCATTCCGCACATTACCGATGAAATCAAGGCCGCCGTCCTGCAGCTCGACGGCTCCGCCGATATAGCCATCATCGAAATCGGCGGCACCGTCGGCGATATCGAAGGGCTGCCCTTCATCGAGGCGATTCGCCAGCTGCGCAGTGATCTGGGCCGGGAATACTCGTTATTCGTTCACCTGACTCTGGTTCCCTATATCAAGGCGGCAGGCGAGGTCAAAACCAAACCGACCCAGCACTCGGTCAAAGAGCTGCGGGCCGACGGCATTCAACCCGACATTCTGCTGTGCCGCACCGAGGTCCCGCTCTCCGCCGAACTCAAGGCCAAGATCGCGCTGTTCTGCAACGTTCCCAAAGATGCGGTCATCACCGCCATCGATGTCGACAATATCTACGAAGTACCGCTGCTGTTTCACAATGAAGGTCTGGACGGGAAGATTCTCGAGCTGCTCAATATCTGGACCGGCTCGCCGAATATCACGCCGTGGCAGGACCTGGTCGACAATCTCAAAAACCCTCTCTACACGGTTACCATCGCCGTTACCGGCAAGTATGTCGATCTGACCGAGTCCTACAAGAGTCTGCACGAGGCGCTGATCCACGGCGGCCTGGCCAACCGGGCCAAAGTCGAACTCCTCTACCTGAGCGCCGAGGAACTGGAAACCGGCGATCCCGAGCAATTGCTGGCCGGCTGCGACGGCATCCTGGTGCCGGGGGGATTCGGCAAACGCGGCGCCGAAGGTAAAATTCGGGCAATCTCCCATGCCCGGCGGGGCAAGATCCCCTTTTTCGGGATCTGTCTCGGCATGCAGCTGGCCGTGGTCGAGTTCAGCCGCCAGGTGGCAAACCTCGCCAAAGCGAACTCCTCGGAACTCGACCCGCTCACATCGGATCCGGTCATTTATCTGTGCAAGGAGTGGTTTGACTATCGCTCCCAGAAAAAGCAGGTGCGCGACGAACAATCGGACTTCGGCGGTACCCTGCGGCTCGGCGCCTACCCCTGCATGCTGGAGAAAGACTCCTTCGCGATGGCCGCCTACCAGACCGAGGAGATCAGCGAGAGGCACCGGCACCGCTACGAGTTCAACAACGACTACCGGGACGTACTCAGCCAGGCCGGACTGCTCATCTCCGGCGTCTCGCCCGACAATCACCTCGTTGAAATCATCGAAATTCCAGAACATCCCTGGTTTCTCGGGTGCCAGTTCCACCCGGAATTCAAATCCAAACCGATGAATCCGCATCCGCTGTTCCGCGATTTCATCAAAGCCGCGTTGAACTACCGGAGCGCCCAAGAATGAGACCAACCGCCGCCGTTGCCATTGGCCGACCAGAGGGTCCCGATCTGCTGGTCGGACCGGGCCGGCCGCTGCTGCTCATCGCCGGTCCCTGTGTTCTCGAATCGGCCGAGCTGGCCCGGCGGGTTGCCGGAACCATGCAGGAAATGTGCGACCGTCTCGGCCTGACCTACGTGTTCAAGGCGTCTTTCGACAAGGCCAATCGCACCTCGCTCGACTCGTTTCGCGGCCCGGGCCTGGCCGATGGCCTGACCGTCATGGCCCGCATTCGCGAGGAGATGAAGGTCCCCGTCGTCTCCGATGTGCACGAATCGTCGCAGGTGCCAGACGCCGCTGCGGTCCTCGATCTGATCCAGATCCCCGCCTTTCTCTGCCGCCAGACCGACCTGCTCCAGGCCGCCGCCGCAACCGGCAAGCCGATCAACCTGAAAAAAGGCCAATTCCTCTCTCCCTGGGATATGGCCCATGCCGTCGAGAAGATCGAGAGTGTCAACGGCAGCCACGTGATGCTGGTCGAACGCGGCTCCTGTTTCGGCTACAACAACCTGGTCGTTGACATGCGCTCTTTTTCGGTGATGCGCAGCCTCGGTTGCCCGGTTATTTACGACGCCACCCACTCGGTGCAGCTGCCCGGCGGGGCCGGCGGCTCATCGGGCGGCCAGCGGGAGTTCATCGCGCCGCTGGCCCGGGCGGCGGTCGCGGCCGGTGTCGACGGCCTGTTCATGGAGGTCCACCCCGATCCGGACCGGGCCCTCTGCGACGGACCAAACTCTCTTGCCCTCGACCAGGTCGAAGCCGTTCTTCAGCAAATCATCCGCATCCGTTCCTGCCTGGAATGGTAATCCCGATGACCAGCGACCCCTGTCCACCACCCGGCGATCCTCTCTACCCTTCCGATTGTGAGGTTTTGGCCGGTTACCGGCAACGGGCCGAGCAACGGTCCCGCGGCCGGCAAAGGATTGTCGACGACGTACTGCGTGGCCGGGCGGCGGCCATCACCCTGCTGCTGCTCGATGTCGACGGGGTGCTGACGGACGGCTCCCTGATTTACAGCGAAACCGGCACGGAGGCCAAGGCGTTCAATACCCAGGACGGTCTCGGCCTGAAGGTGCTGCAGCGGGCCGGTATTGAAACCGGCCTGATCAGCGCCAGGCGATCGAAAATCGTCCAGCGGCGGGCCGAAGAGCTGACTCTGGGCCACATCTATCAAGGCGTGGAGCACAAGTCTGCGGCCTTCAGGGAAATCCTGGCTCAATCCGGACGAAAACCGGCCGAAGTCTGTTACATGGGCGACGACTGGATCGATCTGGCCGTACTGACCTGGGTCGGTCTCGCCGCCTGCCCGGCCAACGCCGTGCCCGAGGTGCAGGACGTCTGTCATTACGTCGCGTCGCACAGCGGTGGTCACGGTGCCGTTCGGGAAGTCTGCGATCTGCTCATCTTCGCCAAAGGTCTGCACCAGTCCCTGCTGCAGAGCTATCTGACATGAAGCTCACCCGTCGCAACCTGATCTGGCTGATCCCGCTCGGCCTGATCATCACGTTCCCGCTCTGGCGTCTGCCGCTGGCCGACTTTCTCGAACCGCGCGGCGGGTTTGACACCGATTTTGCCACACGGGACGAGAGCACCCACAACTTCACCATGGAACAGGTGGTCATCCTGCAGAATCAGGCCGGTGTCAAGACCGCCGAGATCCGGGCGGCGGAAGCCCAGACCAGCGACGTGCCGCACGAATTCATCCTCACGGATGTCGATGCCGACCTGTTCGACGAGCAGGGTAATCGCATCAATATCGTCGCCAGGACCGGCGTCTACAACGATCTGAGCCGGCAGCTGACATTGCACGACGATGTCCGGATCGACCAGGTTGCCGACAATCAGCAGCTCTATTCGGAAGAACTCTACTACTTCGATCACGACCGGACCATCAAGTCACCCGGCCGGACACGGCTGGTCGGCGAACAGGCGGAGATCGTCGGCAGCAGTCTCGACTACGAGATCCTCACCCGGCACTATCTGATCGGCGGCCGGGTCTACTGCACCATCGCCGGCCTGGAATCACCCTGAAAGCCGATCTTCCCGCTCATCGAGCAATTCGCAGCAATCCACCAGAAAACAGGTTTGGGTCACCTGCCAGCAAATATTGACATCCCACAACGTCATCGCAAATCTGGTCCGGCGCCCCCGTTGACTGGCCGGTCGCGGGTCCTGACGCAGCACTTCCTCGATCAGCCCCAGCAGCGATCGTCCGGTCCGCTGTCGGTAAGCCGCACCAAAAGAGGCCGCGGCCGGCGTAAAGATCACCGGGATCTCTGGGCGATCAGCGGCCGCCCAACCGCTCGTTGCCTCTTCAATACGGTCGCTATAGGGCAGATATGGCTTGACGTCCAGGACCGGTGTTCCGTCGAGCAGATCGACCCCACCGAGCGTGAGCGTCACGCCGCCGCCACCGGTCTCAACCCCGAGCAAGCTGACCGCGGACAGGCCGATATGGTTCGGTCGATGGGGGCTTCTGGTGGCGAACACCCCAAGCCGTTGGCGGCCCCCCAGCCGCGGCGGGCGAACCGTCGGCTGCCACCCCTCGCTCTGCGCCTCGTGAAAGAGAAACACCAGCCAGAGGTGGCTGAACTGCTCCAGCCCCCGCACCATTTCCCGCCGGGCAAACGGCCCGGCCAGCTCGAGCTCGGCCAGGGCGGACGGAGTCAGGCCCGCCTGTCTCGGGATACCGAATTTCTCTCGATAGCAGGACCTGATGGTCCCGATTATCTGCGGCGGGTGCCGGTTCGCGCCCGCTTCCGATTCGTTGTCCACCACGTCCTCCATCCCCGTCCGTCAGCAAAAGAGTTGACGCGCCGGCAACGACGCGCTAACGTAGCGAAAAACCCCAGGTGGTGCCATGTTGAAACGTTTTACCATCTCCCTCGACGAAAAACTGCTCGACGATTTCGACGACTATATCCGGCAGCAGAAATACGTCAACCGTTCTGAGGCGATCCGGGACCTGATCCGCTCATCTTTCGTGGCCAAGGAGTGGCAGGCGGACAAGGATGTGGTCGGGGTGATCACCATGGTCTACGATCACCATCAGCATCAATTGCAGGAAAAGGTTACCGAGATCCAGCACGACTATCACCACCAAATCGTCTCGGCCACCCATGTGCACATGGATCATGATAATTGTCTCGAAGTCATCATCATCAAGGGCAAAGCCGGGGCGGTCAACGAACTTGCCGATCGCATCCGCTCCCTGCGCGGCGTACGCAACTGCAATCTGGCGATGAGCACCACCGGAAAAGACCTGCGCTGAAACTATCGTCTGCGCGGCGATCGCCGGCTCATGCCGGCAATACCGGTCGGCGCCGTCTTTCTTTCAGGATCCGGAGCGATCATGACCAGGGAACTTTCCTGCTTCATCTCACCGCATGGTTTCGGCCATGCAACCCGGACCATCAGCGTTCTCGAAGCGCTCAGCGAGCTGCTTCCCGATCTGCAGGTGCGAATCTTCTCAACGGTTCCGGAAAGCCTGTTTCAATCCTGCCCCTTGCCAATCACCTACCATCGGATCGTTACCGATATCGGACTTGTTCAAAACTCCGCCTTTTCCGTTGATATCGATCAGACGCTGAGCCGGTTGGAAGCATTTTTTCCCCTGGCAAACGAAAGCATTGAGCGCTGTGCCGCCAGCTGCCGGCGCAGCTCCCTGATTATCTGCGACATCAGTCCACTGGGTATCGCCGTTGGCAAACGGGCCGGCATCCCGTCTCTATTGCTGGAAAACTTCACCTGGGACTGGATCTACCAGCCGCTGGCCGAGCGCGTCGCCGCGTTCAGACCGATCATCGACCGATTGACCGAATACTATGCCCAGGCCGACTGGCGGGTACAGGCCGAACCGGTCTGCCGACCGCTCGCTGCCGACCTGACCTGCCCGCCGCTGGCCCGCCCCTGCCGGCTCAGCCGGCATCAAGCCGCTGAACTGCTCGGCGGCAACGGCCGGCGGACCGTGCTGGTCAGCATGGGGGGAATTCCCTGCGCCCCACCCTTCCTGTCACGATTGCAGGACCACACCGATACCTTTTTTGTCATTGCCGGCCAGCCCTCCGGCGGATCATCCGACAACCATGTCCGTTTTCTGTCGCCGCAGACCCCGCTGCACCACCCTGACCTGATCAATGGCGCCGATCTGCTGGTCTGCAAGTGCGGCTACTCCACCATCGCCGAATGCGCCCAGACAACAACGCCGCTGTGCTGTGTCACCCGCACCGCTTTTGCCGAATCGCCGGTTCTGGCCGAGTACGCCGCCACGCGACTCGGTGGAACGATTCTCGATGATCACCGGTTTTTCAGCGGCAGTTGGCTGACGGATCTGCCGGATCTGTTCGCACGGTCGAGAAACACCCCCCAGGAAACGGGCAATCGCCGTTTGGCCGAATGGCTCGTGCCGCTGCTTTCATGAACACCCTCGGTGCCACCCGCGGCCGGCGAAGCGAAGACCGGATGGTGCTGAAACAACGGGACCACAGACGTTGAACATCTGCGGCTACTCCATCAGTGAGCGCATCAGTAAATCGGCACGCTCGTCGATTTATCGTGGGAGTAATGACGATACCGGCCAGCGGGTCATCCTCAAAGTTCCTGCCGGTATCGCTTCCGCAGCAGCGCCGGCACATACCATCAAGCATGAATTTACGATTCTGAACCGGTTTCGACACAACAAAATCATTGCCGTTATCGGCCTCGATCAACACGAGCGCCTCCCGGTTCTCATCGAGGAGGACTTCGACGGCCGGCCCCTGTCCGCCTTTAACCGCGAAGGCCCGGTGGATTTTCTCCGCTTGCTCGACATTGCCATTCAGCTTGCCGACGCGCTGCGCGACATCCACCGGCACAACATCATCTACAAGAATCTCTGTCCGGCCCATATCCTCTTTCGGTCCATTACCGGCCGCATCAAACTCGTCGATTTCAGTATCGCCTCCACCAGAAACAAAGAATATCCGTTCTATTCGACCGAGCCGGCTCCCCGGGGAGCCCTCGCCTATATTTCTCCGGAACAAACAGGCCGGATCAACAAGGAGCTCGATTATCGCTCCGATTTCTATTCCCTCGGTGTCGTACTCTACGAATTGCTGACCGGCAGCCGCCCGTTCACCGGTACCGACCTGATAGCCCAGATACACGGCCACCTTGCCAAGACGCCGCCGCCACCGCAGGATTTCAATCCGGCGATTCCCAACGCTCTGTCGAACATCGTTCTCAAGTTGATTGAAAAATCGGCGGACGATCGGTATCAGAGTTGCAGCGGCCTGATTCCGGATTTGATGCGTTGTCTGATCGAGCTGCGCGAGAGCCGTTCGATTATCGATTTTGGCGTCGGCGGCAATGACATTTCACCGATCTTTGCCATCCCCGACCGACACTTCGGTAGAAATCGCGAGTTATCGGCCCTGCTCAGCGCTTACGACACGATCGGTTCCGAGGCGCCGCGCGCCTATCTGATCACCGGACCCTCCGGAAGCGGCAAGACATCGCTGCTCCGGGAAACCCAAAAGGCCCTGGAGGACCGTGGCGCCATTGTGCTTTCGGCAACGGCCGATCACGGGCGGGGGGATACGCCGGGCGCTCCGATAATCACCGCCTGCAGACGCCTTATCCGGCATCTTCTCTCACTCGACAGCGAACAGCGAGCCCTCTGGCAGGATCTGTTTCTGCGGGCATGCAACGGACGGACAGAGCAGGCCGCCGACCTGCTGCCCGAGCTCAGAGAGCTGTTCGGCACGGTGCCGGCACCATCCGAGACCCTGATTTTAACGGACCCCTGTCTTTCGATCGCCCAAACACTGATTGACGCAATCGACGATCATTTCAAAACACTGGTCATCATTGTGGACGATCTCCATCTCGTCGACCCGGAGACGCTCTCTGTCATCACCTCTTTTCTCGCTGATCGGTACAGACAGGGGCTTCTCATCTGCAGTTCGGCGGACCGTGATGGTTTAGCCGTTCTCTCGAACGCCACCGACGCAGACGCAGCGGCGGGGTCCGACTCATCGCCGGTTCACCTGGAGCTGTTGCCCCTGACCGACGACGAGATCGCTTCGCTGCTCGGCGAAACCCTCTATCAACCACTGCCGGATATGCTCGGCCTGGCGCGCTGCTGTCGCCAAAAAACCGGGGGAAACCCCTTTTTCCTCAAACAATTTCTGGCCCAACTGCACGAATCGGGAGCACTTGCCTTCAATACGGAAAACGGCCGCTGGGACTGTAACCTGCAGACCGTCATGGCGACCGCTGTGACGCCCAATGTCGGAGAACTCCTGACCAGGCGTATCGCGGCTTTTCCGGCCGGACAACGAACCGTCCTGCAATATGCCGCCTGTATCGGCCACCAATTCGATATCACCCTGCTCAGTCATGTCTGCGGACAATCACCCCGGCAGACCTTGGCCGAACTGGCCAAAGCACGCAACAATGGCCTTATTATCCCAGCCGCGCCTCAGGTTTTCAAGCACCTCGGCGAAAACGACGGGAGTGAAGAGAAAATCAACGATTTCAGATTCGCCCATGATCAAATTCGGCATACCGCCATCGCGCTGCTGCCGTTTGCGACACGCACCGCGATTCAAGTCCGGATCGGCACGACGATGCAGTCCTTGTGCGAATCAGCCGGTCACTCCTACCCCCTCACCGACATCGTCGAACATCTCAACCAAGGAATTCACACTCTGGAAACAGAGAAGCAACGTTTCGAACTCGCCGCCCTGAACCTTCAAGCCGCCACCCGGGCCAAGGCATCGGGAACCACCTCTCTCTACCGCCGCTTGACCGCCACCGCCCTGGAACTATTACCGGCCTCCGCGTGGACCTCTCGGTATACATTGGCCCTCGATATTTACTCGGAAGCCGCTGAAGCGGCCGCCCGCTCGGATCTGACCGAAGAAAGCGAGCGTCTCTTTGCCATTGTCTGCACCCAGGCCCGAACCGGTATCGACACGACACGGGTCTATAAAACCAGGATGAAACTCTGTCGACGGACCGATCGTTGTCGTGAAGCCCTGCAGGCGGGCCGCGCCATTCTCGCTCAGCTGGGGATCACCCTTACGGATCCACCCGGCAAACATGCCGCCATGGCCGCCCGTTTCTCCGCCCGACTGTCCCTGTTCGGCAGATCGGAACGAACGCTGTTGACCAAGCCGCAGATGACCGATCCGAACCAGGCATCGATCATGGAATTGCTGCTCGAGACCGCCCTGGCCGCCGGCCAGGTCCAACCGTCGCTTCTGCCGATCATCAGCCTGACGGCCATTCGATTATCCCGTGCCCATGGCCATCACCGTGTTACCTCGATCATCGGCTATCCCGTCTTCGGCGCTCTGCTCTGTGCGTCCGGCACCAGGCAGCACCGCATCGGCTATCGTTACGGGCAACTGGCCCTGAACCTGCAAAAGCAGTCCGGCACCCCCGTCCACCCTTTTTCCGTTTATCTGATCAGCACCCAGATCACACATTGGCACCAGCATCTGAGCCACGGTCTGGATGCTCTCCAGCACTCCTGTCGCCAGAGCGTGAACCGGAGCGAGCCGGAGTCTGCCGCACTCTGCGCCGTTGGTTGTTTGTCAACGATGTTCTTTCTCGGACGAAATCTCACCGCCGTTCTCGAGGAAACAACACCCTACCGCCGGTGCGTCGACACGGCGTCTTCCGGCATCCGCTACCGGCAGATGATGCTCGAGCAGATCATCGCCAACCTGCGCGGCCGCAACAGCGAGCCGTCGATACTCTGCGGCCTGCATTACGACAGCAACCGGCTGGCGCCGCTGCATCGGCAGGGCGACGATCGGACGACGCTCTTTTTTTTCCATCAACTCGAACAACTGCTTGCCTATCTGTTCGGCAGTTATGAACGCGCCGAGGATCACGGCCGTAAAGCACTGGCGTTGCTCAATGAGGTTCGGTCCTCGTTTCTCGTTCCCGTTTTTCTCTTCACCCATACCCTGACCCTGCTGGCCCTCTGCCGGGACCCGCTACGCCCCGGTCGACGGAGCAGGTTGACGGCGATCAACAAAAACATCAAAAAATTGCGCCGCTGGGGGGAGGCGGCACCGGAGAACTATCAACACCGCTATCACCTGCTCCGCGCCGAACACCATCGCCTCACGGATCAACGCGAAGCGGCGGCACAGCACTACGAACTGGCCATTTCCCTTGCCAGCCACAACGGCTATCAACAGGATACCGCTCTGAGTTACGAACTGGCCGCCGCCTTCTACCGTGCCGATGGCCGGTCCTTGGTGGCCCGCCCCTATCTTGCCGAGGCCTTGCATCACTACCGGCAATGGGGTGCGGAGGCGCTGGTCGATCACCTGCTGAACCGTTCCGCCGACCTGCTCGTCGAACGCCGCACGGATCCCCGCGAGCAGGCCATCATATCGGTTTCACCGGCAGCCAGCAACGGCGCACTTCCTGTTGATCTCGGCAGCTTTGTCAAAGCATCGCAGGCGTTCAGCAGCGAATGTGTGCTCGATGAGGTCGTCAGGAAACTGATCATGATCGTCGTGGAAAATGCCGGGGCGGAAGTCGGCTTTCTGATCATGAACCCAACTGACTCGCCGCTGGTCAAAGGAACAGCGGCGGGCGGCGAGCGGCAGGGAACCGTTGTCGACGCGCCGCTCATGGCCCACCGGCAGCACCTGCCTCTGGAGGTGATCAAACACGTTACCTCCTCCGGCAAGACCGTCGTGCTTGACCACGCCTGCATCAGCGGACCGTTCACCGACGACCGGTACATCCGCGGCACCAGCACGAAATCACTGTTGTGCGTGCCGATCAAACACCACGGTGATTTGCTGGCCATCCTCTATCTGGAAAACAACCTGACCACCGCCGCGTTTTCGCCGGAACGTCTCGATATCATTGAGTTGATCGCCGGACAGGCAGCCATTTCCATCAAAAATGCCCAACTCTATGAAGAATTGCAGACAACGCTCCGCAGCCTGCATCACGAAGTGGCCAAGCGAAAGGAAACCCAGATACAATTACTGCACGCCGGCAAACTGGCCGCCCTCGGTCGGCTCTCGGCATCCATTGCCCACGAATTCGGCAACCCGCTGATCGGCATCAAATACCTGCTCGACGACTTGTCTCAGAGAACGGAACTCGGCCGCCAGGATCGTGACCTGATCGACATCGGTCTGCAGGAGTGCGATCGCTTGAAACAACTGATCAACGACCTGCACGAACTGCACCGCCCGTCATCGGGGAAAAAAAGCCTGTTCAATCTCAATGACACGCTGACAAACGTTTTGCATCTGCAACGGAAAAACCTGAAAGATGGCGGCATAACGCTGGTGACCAAGCTGGCCGAGGATCTGCCGGAAATCAGAGCAGTCGAAGATCAGATCAGCCAGGTCTTGGTCAACCTGACCTCCAACGCCATGGACGCGATGAAGCTCAGCGCGGAAAAGCTCCTGCGGGTGGAGACCTTTGTCCGCCGGCAACGGGTTGTTCTGGCGCTGACCGACAGCGGCTGCGGAATCACCGACGAACACCGGGAACATATCTTCGAGCCTTTTTTTTCGACCAAACCATACACGGACGGAACCGGTCTCGGCCTGGCTATCGCTTACAACATCATGAAGAATCACCGCGGCGATATCGATTTTTCATCACCCGCCGGCGGCGGCTCCACGTTCGTGCTGAGCTTTCCGCTCAATGATGATCCGGACAATCGACATCAACCGGATCATCGTCGTCCTGATCAAGCACCCGCCACTCTGCTTCCTTGAAATCAAGGTCGGTAATGTTGGACAAGTCCATCTTCAGGTAGCGGCCGCTCCCCTCGACGGCGACGCTGCCGTCGGCCAGGATGATTTCTCCGGTGCCGGTAAAGCTCCTTTTGTTTTCCCCGGTTATGCGGGCAAGGACCTTGATTTCCCGATCGAGCGGAACCGGCCGGCGGAATTTCATCGAAAAATCCAGGGTCACCCCCCAGAGTTCCGTATCCTGGTGGTTCAAGACCGCCCGGCCAATCGTTTCATCGAGAATTGCCGCCGCTATCCCTCCATGCAGCCGGCCGGGATAACTCTGATGCTCGTCAGCCGGCGTGAACAACGCGACAATCTCATGGTTATCAAGCTCATAAAAGCGGCTTTTCAAACCATAGTGGTTTTCCAGGCCGCAAACGAAACATCGCCTCGAATTGGGCTGTTTGCCGATAACCTTATGTTTCATCGCTTATCTCCCCGTGCCACCAGTTCAGGTCCGCGTCTCGGCGGGAAACCGGGCGGCGCTCGACACCGTATCAGAAATGAGTGGGTGGTCCGCCAACCACCATCTCGGCAATGGTCATGGCAAGGCGCGGCGCACCCGCTCTTCTGCCGCCCACGAAGCGCTGCTCCAGATCGACCAGACGCCGCAAGAGCGGTGTTCGTTCCATAACCGGCAGATGGCCGCCGGGCCGGGTCTCGATCCGTTGCTGGCACCTGAAGCAGCCGGGAAAACGAATCACCCGGCCATCGGGCCTGGTCATCGTTGCCGGCACCCCGTGCGTCCGGCAGACCATCAGGCGATAACGATACAGAGTGCATCGCCCGTCCTCGTTGAGCGGGCACATGATCTGCGGTCGTTGACCGTGGTTGAGGACCTGTCCATAGGACTCGAGGCAGGCCGCGGCCCGAACGGACAGCCGTCGCCGCCGCTTTTCACTGAGCTCGGCCAGGCCGAGCCGGAGATAGGCCCATTCGATATAGGTATGATGGGTGAAATAGGAATCGCAGCAATTATCCGGACACCCCTCACAGTTGTGGTCCACCTGTTCGGCCACTCGATCGTAGGCCGATTCCATGTCGCTATAAAGTGCGGCCATGGTCGCGGCGAGTTCGGTGGAGAGGGTGAGCTTCATTGTCGCTGCTCCGAAAAGCTGCGCACCTCGTAGATCGAAATCCCCAGCCCGCCGCCGCGCCACGCCGACTTCGGCAGGCCCGCCTTGAGGCAGAGATGATCGAGAAAATCGACCGGGTCAGGCAATTGCTCCCAAACCTGTGGCAAAAAAGTTGCCCGGGCGCCGTCGTCCTGGAGGATAACACCGTCGATCCCCGGTCGCAGCCGCCGGCGGAGATCGGCACCGTCCCGGTATTCCAGCCTGACGGCTGGTGTCAGGACAGAGATCTCGAGACGGATCCGCGGCAACTCATCCGCGGTCAGCGGCGCGAACCGATGATCGTGAAACGCGGCGCTTTCGGCGTTGCGCATCACCGCCTCAACAAGGGGGCCGACCGGCTCCAGGTTGCCGATACAGCCGCGCAGCTGTCCGGCCAATTTCAGCGTGACAAAACAGCCGCACCGCTGCCGCAGGGCTTCATCGTCCAATAACACTCGATCCGGCCCGCTGCCGGCACCGAGGCGGCGGGCGATCGTCTCACGAGCCACCGTGAGCAACCATGCCCCGTGTTGCTTTGTAAGTTCTTTCAACAGCGTCCTCCCTGTCTACCAGTCGACACCGAGCATCAGGCAATTGATGCCGCTGCCGATACCGAGCAGCGCCCCTTTTTGCCCCGGCCGAAAAGCCCCCCGCTCGAGAGCGAGCGCCAGCGTAATCGGCGCGGAAACGGAACCGACATTACCGAGAAACGACAATGTCTCGAAATTCTTGTTAACATCGAGACCGAGGGTGGCAAAAAGCAAACGAGTGTGGGCCGTGCCGACCTGGTGGCAGAAAAAGCAGTCGATATCGTCCGCACCCCAGCCCGGCGCAGCGGAAAAGGCGCGCCAGGTCTGCTCGGCCGTTTCGATACCCTGGATCATCAATTCTTCGGAGTCGGTCGCCATCAGCGTCGTCGCCGCATCGGTCCGGCCACCCTGGCAGAGATCAACATGTGCCGTGTTGGCCCGCCAGCTTGCAGCAGACAGGCAGGGTCGATCGACCGCCCCATCACGCCGGCACATCACCAGAGCGACGGCGCCGGAACCGATGGTCAATGAGGCAAAGGCCGACTTGATGCTCTTTCTCGTTAGCGATTCATCTTGCAGCAACGTCGTGATGGTCGATTCAATCAGTTCTTCCGCGGTCTCTCCACTGACGATCAGGCCATTGTCAACCTGACCGAGTTCGATCATCGAGGCCAGCATCACCATACCGTCGAGGAAACCGAGACAGGCATTGGAAATATCGAACGTCAGACAGTCGGGCGGCAGCCCGAGGGCATGGTGGACAAAAGCCGCCGTTGCCGGTTCCATCATATCCCGGGAAACCGAGGTATTGAACAGACACTGGACCTGTTCGACAGCGATGCCGGCCCGGCTCAGAGCGTTTCTGCCGGCCCGTGCCGCCGCTTCGCTCGGCCTGGTTCCCGCCTGCCAGAGACGACGTTCGGAGATACCGCTCATCATCGCCAGTCTGCCTTCGGGCAGTTTGAGCCGACGATAGAGCGGTGCGAGCCGCTGCTCGATATCGTCTGAAGTGAGCGTACGAGGTGGGATTTCATAGCCGAAGCTATGGAGACAGACCTGTGAAAAAAAGGGCATCGGAAACCGAATTCTGCAACTACCATGTTTTGGTGCACAGGCGGTGCGCGTTTCGCCATGATCACCGTGATCGGGCCGCCGCATTATAACGGGCGCCCGGAGGAGTGACAAGGCTTAAACGGACGGGGAGGTGGAGTCGAGATAGCCGTCGAGCTGCTCGGCCGAAAGAGGCGACTCGAGAAACCGGTCCACACCGCTCTGCCGATAAATATCGGTCATCGCCGCCGTCGCGTGCTCTCCCCTGATCGCGAGAATCTGGCAATGACGGCCGGAATAGTCCTCCAAACGGCGAATCGTCCGCACCGTTTCGGCGTCCTCACCACCATCGTGGTCGACATCGAGCACGACCAGATCAAAATGGTGCAGCGAGGCCTCGTACCTGGCAGAGCGACCGGTTTCGGCAATGGTCACCCGCCACCCTTTTTCGACAAGGTATTCGACGGCCGTCTGTCGGTGTGTCACCTCACCGAGAACGACCAGGGCGGCCCTGGTCAGATGCCTGTTCAACACCTCGTAAAGATCGTCCTTGTTCAGCGGCTTTGCCAGGTAATCGTCCATCCCCGCCTGCAGGCACCGTTCCCGGTCACCCGGCATGGCGTGGGCGGTCAAGGCAATGATCGGCAGGTGGCCGCCCTGCTCTTTCTCCCGGGTCCTGATCGCCCTGGTCGCGTCCAGGCCATCCATGCCCGGCATCTGCACATCCATCAGAACGGCTCGATAGCGGCCGCTCTGTGCGGCCGTCACCGCCTGCCGCCCGTTTGGGGCGATGCCGACCTGCAGACCGACCTGGTCGAGCAGGGCTTCTATCAACACTCTGCTGATCGGCTCATCCTCCACGAGCAGGACGGCCATCCCGTCGTACCGGAACGGTGTTGGCGCGCCGGCCTGCTGCCGGTGCCGGGGGGGATGCTCGACCCGCTCCGACACGCCGGCGGTACGACGACACATCCAGGTAAACCAAAACGTCGAGCCCTCCCCCGGGGTCGACTGAAAACCGATTTCGCCGCCGGCCAGGTGAACCAACCGGGCCGCAATGGTCAAACCGAGCCCGCTGTCACAGGAAGGACGGTCACCCGCGCCGTTGCCGCCACTCAGATACGCCTCGATACCGGCTTGCTTTTCCGGGGCGATGCCGCTCCCGGAATCGATCACCGTGAATTTGAGAAGAACCTGCTCTTCGCCGGTCTCACCGAGATACTCGGCCCTCACCTCGACACCGCCCTGCTCGGTATGTTTTATCGCATTATCGACCAGGTTGAAAATGACCTGGACCAGCCGATCCGGGTCGCTGTTGACCCACACGGGGATCAGAGGGTCGATCCGGGAGGCAAAATCGAGATTTTTTTGGCGGGCGGTAAGCTGTAGCAAATAAAGTTCGTAGGCAAGGCTCTCGGAGAGGTTGAAATCTTCCGCGGAAAGCCGCAAAGAACCGGCCTCGATGCGGCAATAGTCAAGCAGGTCGTTGACCACCTCGAGGAGCCGTTCCGCGGAAGCGGAGGCCATCTCCAGTCGACTTCTCTGTTCCGCCTCCAGACGGGACTCCAGAACCAGGTCGGTCATTCCCATAATACCGTGGAGCGGCGTGCGCAGCGTATGTCCGAGGCTCACCAGAAAATCGCTCTTGTTCCGCTCGGCCCGCTCGGCCCGTTCAAGGGCCTGTTCAAGCTCTCTGATCCGTCGCTCCTGTTCGGCCGGTTTTCCCTGATCGCCGATCACGGTCCCGGCCGTTGTCTCGCCTTTTCCTGCACGCTCTTTTGGCATCTCCGCCCTCACTCGTGTCCCGTATGTGTCTGCGCCTCTTCTAGCCCACCCCGCCGGTCGTCGTCGAATATCTGCTGCTACCGTAACACGTCGGCATATGATTTAAAACATGATATCCAGGGCATGGCCTTCGGAAAAGCACCGACGAAGTCGGGCCGGTCCGGAGGTCATGGCCGGTGACGGCTCAACGCGAACCGTGCTGATGCCGGATTTGCCAATAGCGGTGCATGCCGGCACTGCGCTCACAGTCCCGCGGCAGCAGCATGTTGGCCACTATCCGGCAGTCAAAACTCCTGCTGATCGACTCGTCGAGGGCGGCGGTGCGAAAGCTCATGGTGAACAGCAGCTGCCCGTCGGGGTGCAGCCGGCGCATGGCCTGGCGAATCGCGTCACCCGCCTGCTGGCCGAGGTCTCGTCGATCCCGTTTCCCGGAAAACGGGATCAATGATCGCATATTGATGTAGATCAGGTCATAGATGGTTTCGTCCCGCTCGAGCCAGGACTCCGGGTCGGCAATGACGATCCGGTGGTGCTGCGGATAGATACCGTTGAGCGCAAAATTCCCACCGACCATCTCCTGCTGCTCACTGTCGCGGACGATGGTGGTTGTCCGGCCGGCTCCGCCGAGGATGGCCTGGACCGTCGCCGCTCCTGCCTGATCGGCGCCGTTGAGAAAGGATGCGCCGCGAGCAGCGGCTCGCAGCCGCAACCGCGCCGAGCGTTGATCGAGAGAGAGTCCTGGACCGGCGGCGGCCGTAAAGTCGAGCAGAAAAGACGCCCCATCTTCACCGACCTCGAATCGCTTCGGTGCCTTTTTCCGCCGGCCCGGATGGTCGCCGGACCCGGGATGCCGCCCCGCCCGGTGGAAAAACAGGCGATCGCGACCGACCGACAACAGCGTTCGCACAACTGTTCTCACCGTTGTCCATCGCTTTTCGGCCGTATCCCGATCAATTGCCCCGGCGTGGGAAAATTCTCTGACATAGACCCACTTCCGATACAGCTCGATAACCACATTGTAGTCTGGAAGATCACGGTCATAGATCCGAAAGCATTCAAAATTCTGCTCTCTTGCCCAGACCAGCCGCTTGCTCAGGTTTTTTTTCAAGCGATCGGCCAGATCTCTGCCGAACGCCAGATCATCCGCCGCTCCGACCTGCCAGGAAAAAGCCGTTTGTGGGCCGGAGATTCGGCCGATAAAGAGCCCGCATGCCAGCGGTCCGTTGTACAGGCGCCGGGTATCGTGCCAGGTAATCTGCACCAGGTCGGCATACTCCGGTACACCGGTGAACAGCGCCAGCTGCCAGCCGTCGAAGACCGCCCGCAAACGATTGCCGAAAAATCGGTAGAGATATCTCAGATGCTGCTTGTCCGATAAGCGTTCCCCGTAGGGCGGGTTGCAGACCAGCCATCCGGCAGGTTCCACCGACTCTAGCCGGCAGAGATCCTGCACTCGGACGACGATTTTATCTTCCATGGACGCTCGAGCGATATTTTCCCGGGCAGCGACGATCATCTTCTCGTCCGCATCGTAGCCGATAAGCGGCGGCCATGATCGGTCCTGGCCGACCTGTTCGCGCTCGACAGCTTCTTCGATGAGGCGCTGCCAGAGCTGCTCGTCGTGGCCGAGCCAATTGGTCAGGCCGAAGTACGCCCGATCCAGCCCCGGTGCCGAATCGGCCAGCAGCAATGCAGCCTCGATCAGCAAGGTGCCGGATCCGCAGAGCGGATCGATGAGCGGCACATCGCCGGTCCAGCCACTCAGGGAAATAATGGCCGCCGCCAGGCTTTCCTTGAGCGGAGCGATACCGCCGCTCGCCCGGTAGCCGCGCCGATGCAGACTCTCTCCCGAGAGATCGACGGCAAGGGTGGCGCCGGGGCCGCGAAGATGCACCGCCAGTCTGACGTCGGGGCGTTTCGGCTGAACATCCGGTCGCGTGCCGCATCGTTCCCGAAATCGATCGGCCACCGCGTCTTTGACGCGCAGCGCGGCAAAGGTGCTGTGCCTGACCGGTGCCCCCGCGGACAGCGAGCAGTCCACGGCAAACCGGCTCTTCACCGTCAAGTGGTCCTCCCAGCACACACGCCGGGCCTTTTCGTAAAGATCGTCTGCCGAACCGATGTCAAACCGATCGACGACGAGCAATACCCGCGATGCACAGCGGGACCAGAGACAGGTCCGGTAGCCGCTCTCCAGGGTGCCTGACCACTCGACCGCACCGACACTGATTGCCGGGGCGCGACCGCCCCACCGGACTATCTCTTCTTGCACCAACGACTCGAGGCCACCGGCGCAGGTCGCAATAAAGCGCATTTGCCGATTATCGTTCATCGGCCGTCAGCGCACTCAGGCGCCCCCGTCCAGCAGACATTCCCACTGTTCCGCCTTGCTCCTGAAACACTGAAAAGTACTTGACCTCTTGATGAATACGACTAGAATATAATCTTCATGACCGTGCATTCTGCACCACCCTTAACAGGGTACCGACCCTGTTACAATAAACAATCGACTCCCAGTCCGCCGTCTGCGAAAAAACACCCAGAGGAAAGGTATGAAACAGCCCATTGCCAGGATTTTCGTCATTGTTGCAGCTATTGCCCTGTTTGCCGTTTTGATAGGCGGATGCTCGAAAAAATCGGTTATTCCCCCGACCGTCACCTCCGGTAAAACGGCCTCTTCCGGAAAGGACATCAATTACCCGGCAGCTGAAAGCTATTCAGAAACAAACCTGGCCGCCGAAGGCAACCTCGACGACACCAATATTTCTCACCTGGGCGGAATGGCTCTCGCCGCCGGACAAAACGACGAGGCATCGGAAGCGTACAAGCGGCAACATGGACGATCGTCACCTGGCCTGAGCCCGGTTTATTTCGAGTTCGATCAGGCCTCTATTCAGGACACTATGGCCGACCGGATGATTCAAAACGCGGACATGCTCAAGCAGATCGGCAATCCCGTCATCCTCGAGGGAAACTGCGACGACCGGGGAACCAAGGAATACAACCTCGCCCTGGGTGAAAAACGGGCAATCAACGCCCGAGACTACCTGGTCAATCTCGGCATCGACCCGGCGCGCATCCGGACGGTGAGCTACGGTGAAGAGCGACCGTTGTTTATCGAGCAGAACGAGTTTGCCTGGAGCCAAAATCGTCGCGTTGATTTTGTCATCAAATAGCGAACGGTTTCTCCCGTTTTTCCCACCGGAAGACGGGAGAAACCCTCTTATTCGGCGGAGCGGACGACCGCCAGAATCACCTCCAGAACCTGGTCGACCGACCGATCAGACGTATCGACGACCCGGGCGTCGGCCGCTTTCTTCAGCGGGGCGACCGCCCGTTCCATATCCTGACGGTCCCGTTTGATCGTCATCTCCAGCAGGGCCTCTTCATCGACCGCCTCGCCACGCTCCCGCATCTGCAAGGCTCGCCGCCGAGCCCGGACGGCGGGGCTGGCGTCGAGGAAGAACTTGTGACGCGCACCGGGAAAAACAACGGTTCCGGTATCCCGCCCCTCGGCGACGATCTTCCCGCGACGGCCGAGTTCGCGCTGCAACTCGGTCAGCAGGCGCCGCACCGCCGGCACTGCCGAAACGGTCGATGCGCGCATCGACATCTCCGGAGTTCTGATCAGGGCGCCGACCCGCTCACTGTTGAGCAGCACCTCCACGTCTTCCGTCTCGTCGGCTCCGGGCAGCAACTCGACGGTGACCCCGGCCAGGGCCTGCATCACCGCCGGCTCATCGGAGCAGTCGATGTTTTTGTCGTCCAGATAAAGAGCCGCCGCCCGGTACATGGCGCCGGTATCGAGATAGGTGTAGCCAAGCCGGGCCGCCAGTCTTCTGCTGATCGTCGATTTACCGACACCGGCCGGACCATCGATGGTGATGACCTCGACCGCCGGTTCAGGCATAGCCGCACTCCGTCAGGCAGCGCTGCAGCGTTTCGAGAAACCGCCTGTTTTCATGGTCTGTACCGACATTGATCCGGATATAGTGGGGATAGCCGTAGGCTTTCATGGACCGGACGATGACGCCGTGGCGCAGCATCGCCTCGTAGAGGGTCGTTGCGTCTCCATGCACATCGATCAGGAAAAAATTGGTCTGAGACGGAAAACTGCGGCAGCCGAGCCTCTCGACCCCGGCCATCAGGGTTTTCTTTCCCTCCGCCGTCACCCGCAGGGTTTCCCGGTAAAACAGGTGATCCTGCAGCGCGGCCCGGGCTCCGACCAGAGCCAGCTGATTGACATTGAACGGCTGCCGCACCTTGTGCAGACAGGCGGCTATCTCCGCTGCCATCAGGCCGAAACCGACGCGAACCCCGGCCAGGCCGTAGGCCTTGGAAAAGGTGCGCAGGCTGACCACCCCGCAGCGGCCGCGGCGCCCCGGGAGCAGGGCCCCGGTATCGATTTTGAGCGCTTCATCCATGAAATCGACATAGGCCTCGTCGAGCACGACCAGGACGTGCTCGGGCAACCCGTCGAGAAAGTCGAGCAACCGGTGCTGCGGCAGATAGCTGCCGGTCGGGTTGTTCGGGTTGTCGAGAAAAATCAGTTTGGTCCGCTCACCGGCGCGTTCGGCGATGGCCGCAAGGTCGTGCGCCATATCCGCCAGGGCGACGACATGATTGATCCCGCCTCGAACCTGGACGAATTTCTGGTACATCAGAAAGGACGGATGACTGGTTATGACCTCGTCGCCGGACTCGACGAAAGCCTTTACCAGAAACTCGATGACCTCGTTTGAACCGTTGCCCAGGACGACTTGTTGCGGCTCGACGCCACAGTGCTCGGCAATCGCCCGGACCAGGTAATACCCGGATCCGTCGGGGTAGCGATGCAGGTTGGTCAGCGCCTCGCCCATCGCCGAGACGGCCAGCGGTGACGGGCCGAGCGGGTTTTCGTTGGAGGCCAGTTTTATCGAGTCGTGGATACCGTATTCCCGCTCCAGCTCTTCGATCGGTTTTCCGGGAGGATACGGGGTGATGGCAGCAATCGTGGCGGGGATTGATAGTTTCACGGGTCAACCTTGCCGATAAAAGGAAAAGAGGGGATACGTCCTTCGGTCCCGATCAAGCCCTCGGTCGCACCGCGAGCGTCCGGTCAAGCGCCAGGCTCGTCTCCAGGTTGTATGCCGCCCGGAGCAACAGGCTCTCACCGAAATGAGGCCCCTGCAGCTGGATGCCGATCGGCAGGCCGTCCCTGCTGAAGCCGCCGGGTACGGAAATACCCGGTAGGCCGGCAAGATTGGTGGAGAGGGTGAAAATGTCCGACAGATACATGGCCAGCGGATCGTCGATTTTGCTCCCCCGCCGCCAGGCCGGTGTCGGGGTCACCGGTGAAATCAGCAGATCGCAGGACTGCCAGGCCTTTTTAAAGTCGTTCAGAATCAGGGTTCTGACCTGAGACGCCTTTTTGTAGTAGGCATCGTAATACCCTGATGACAAGGCATAGGTACCGATCAGAATACGCCGTTTCACCTCGGCGCCGAAACCGGCCGAACGGGTGTTCTTGTACAATTCGACCAGAGACTCCGCCCGCGGGTCCCGATAGCCGTAGGCAACACCGTCATAACGGGCCAGGTTGGAACTGGCCTCGGCCGGTGCGATCACGTAATAGGCCGCGACACAATAGTCGATATGCGGCAGGGAAACATCGACGATGTCGGCTCCGGCCGAGCGGAGCGCATCCACGCCGTTCATCACGACCTGCCGGATTTCCGGATCGAGTTTCTCGGGAAAGTATTCCCGCGGCAGGCCGACCCGCACGCCTCGCATTCCTTCGGCACAATCGGCTGGATAGTCCTCGACGGGCCGATCCACGGAGGTCGAGTCGCGCCGATCGTAGCCGCAGATCGCCTGCATCATCACCGCACAATCCTGCACGTCGCGAGTCAACGGGCCGACCTGGTCCAGGGAGGAGGCAAAGGCGACGAGCCCATAGCGGGAGACCCGGCCATACGTCGGCTTCATGCCGACTACCCCGCACAGCGACGCCGGTTGGCGAATGGAGCCGCCGGTATCCGAACCGAGCGAGCCGAGCACTTCGCCGGCGGCAACGGACACCGCCGAGCCGCCGGATGAGCCGCCGGCCACATAGTCCAGGTTCCAGGGATTGGCGGGAACCTTGAAGAAACACGTTTCCGAGGTCGACCCCATGGCGAATTCGTCCATCGTTGTCTTCCCGACGATCACCCCTCCTGCGGCGGTGATCATTTCAACAACAGTGGCATCATAAGGCGGGACAAAACCGGACAGCATTTTCGAGCCGCAGGTCGTTGGGAACGCCCTGGTGCACAACAGATCTTTCACCGAAAGCGGGACGCCGCACAATGAGCCCCCTTCCCCGGCGGCACGTTTCCGGTCGGCCTGATCGGCCTGATGTAAGGCGATATCGGCATCGTGGGTGATAAATGCCGCAAGAGTCGGTTCGACGGCGTCTATTCGCTCCAAACAACTCCGGGTCAACTCGCGGGAAGACAATTCCCCGGAAGCAAGCCGGGAGAGCGCCTGGGTAATTGTTAATTCGTATGGTTCCATGGTATTTCTCGAGCAAAACTATTGCTTTGACTGATCCTTCGGAGGCCCTGCGCAGAGCCGTACCAATCAGATGACACGGGGTACGACAAAGAATACTTCGTCGTGCTCCGGCGCATTGGCCAACGCTTCACGCTGAGTCAGGGACGGCTTGACCTTATCTTCCCGAAAGGCGTTGGTTACGGAAAGCGCATGGGTGGTCGGTTCAACAGAACTCGTATCGAGCTCGTCGAGCTTGGCAACATAGGACAGGATCATGTCGAGTTGGGTCGTCATGGTACGCAACTCCTCCCGGCTCAGGTGCAGTCGTGCCAGGTGGGCGACATGCTCCACCTCTTGTTGTGAAATTTTCATCGGGTCACTATCAGTGGATTTTTTGGTTGAACTCGTTTAGGAACTGATCCGAGAACATACTGTGTTTCGGTGTATAATCAACAACATTTCTCGTGAAAACATCGACGATTGTGCCGTCGAACTGGGTTCCGGAACACCGGCGCAACTCGTCAATGGCACCCTGCATGGTCAGGTTTCTCCGATAATTGCGGCGGGACGTCATCGCGTCGTAGCTGTCGACGACGATGATGATCTTCGTCAAGTCGTCAAGCTGCTCCCCGACGAGCCCATCGGGATAGCCCGTGCCATCCAGGCGTTCATGGTGGTGCCTGATGATAAATTGCTCCCGCTCCATGAAACCGAGCGGTTTGATGATATTTGCTCCGACCGCCGGATGTTTTTTGATCAGCGTCCACTCTTCCTCGCTCAACTTTCCCGGCTTCTGAATACAGGAGAGGTCGATAACCAGTTTGCCGATATCGTGAAACTGGGCGGCCCGCCGCAGAACCATCAATTCGTGCCCGTCCAGCTCCATGGCTTTGCCGAGCATCATGGCGTACTCGGTGACCCGCATGGTGTGGCCGACGGTGTAATAATCCTTCTCCTCCATCGCGTTCTGCAGGCTGGTCATCAGCTGGACCGTGGCGTTTTCCAGGCTGTTGCCGTACGAACGAAGCAGCTTGTTCTGTGCTTCGAGCTTTTGCGCTTTTAGCTGCACATCTTCTTCAAGGGCCGATTTATAGTGGCGTTCCCGCAGGACGAACATTCTTTTCTCGATCGCCCGCCTGATCTTGACGTTGAAAATATCGAGATCTTCTATCGGTTTCGTCAAAAAGTCATACGCACCGAGATTAATCGCCTTGATCGCATAATCCATGGAGCCGGCCCCGGTCAGAAAGAGCACCGGAATATCATGGCCTTTGCCATTGAGCGCGGTAATCGTTTGAAAACCATCCATATCCGGCATGTTGATATCGAGAATAACGACATCGAAGGTATCGTCCACAAGCTGAACGGCCGCTTTGCCGCCGTCGGCGGCAACAACCTGGTGACCGAACATTTCCAGGATTTTCGACACGGTGCTGCGCACCATCGCATCGTCGTCAGCGATCAGGATTTTCGTCTGTCGTTCGGTCACGCCCGCACACCTCCATGGCACTTCAATCACCCATGATCTCCGCCGGCTCTACCCCGCATGACCGGGCTTCGAGTCTGGTGAGCCGCAAAATCATTGCCAATACATGCTATCATATAAAAAAAGGCTGTATTCTCCAAAAGGAAAAGACAGCCCTCTGATATGCCGGGAGCGCGGTCCCGCCCGGTGTTACATCGGGACGACCAGCTTGTTCGTCTCCTCGTTCCAGCTTACAACCACATACCAGATCAACAGGAAAGCGGCGATAAGCAGCAATGACATGCCGTGCCCCATGACATCGGGAAGATACACATAGCTCCCGAGCATACCGTCGCGCTCCCAATCATGGTCTCGCAGCCAGGCAGTCACGATGGATGTCGACAGGGCAAAAAACGGGACGACGATCATCAACTTCACCTGCCCTTCGCCGACGCGCCACAATGTTCCGGAACCGCAGCCACCGGCGAACATGGCTCCGAGGCCGAAAATAAAACCACCGACAACGGCGCCCCAGCCGAACGTCCCGCGAACATAATGCATCGGATTGAGCACCGCATAACCGTCCGCCCTGAGGGGAAGTGCATACTTGAGAACGACGGCACCGATCGCGACGACCAGAATCGAGAGCATCACCGATTTTGCCATGGTGCAGTCGCCGGTCATATGCGGTTCGCGAAACCCTTGTACCATGCACCAGCGCCCACGCTGCATGGTGTACCCGAGGGCCGCCGCTATCAGGATAACTCCGCCGAGCATGGCAACGTAGTCGCTTTCCTCATTGGCCGAATAACCGAAGGCCTTCCACGCCAGGAAGAAAACGGCACCAAGACCCAACAGGTAGATGATCGCCTTGGGAAACTCGATGGTGCGGGCGCCGCCATCTCCCCAACTGATATGCTCCATTTCCAGATAGATGAGTTTCAACCCAAGAACGACACCGAAAACAAGACCCACCATCATCGCAAAACCATTGGCGGCGAGGTTGCCGATGGCATTGTAGAAACCACCGACATTGCACCCACCGGCAAGCGAGGCGCCGATCCCCATCAGGACACCGGCGATAACGGCCTTGATCATTTCCCGATAGGGGGGAATGCGCACCGCGAACTCTTTGCCGAGACAGGCGGAAACAAAGGCGCCAAGCACGAAACCGACACCGATCACGGAGCCGGAATCGACAAGTACCGATCGGGGGGCCTCATAGTAGTACCAGAAGACACCTGCTTCCGTGTTGAACAGGGAGGCAAGTCCGTACATCATCCAATCTCCCCAGTTCCTCAGGGCCCCGACAGCCCCCCAGGGGCGCCACCAAGCCATAATCAAAACGGAGAAGAGACCGACCAGGATGCCGGTAACAGTAGGGTTCCATTCAGACTGGCACAATGCCTTGTACAGATCTTTCAGCTTCGTCACCACAACGCTCTGCTCACTCATACCCACCTCCCGAAAAACAGTTAAGGTAAAAACAGTCAACGCTGAAATGTTTACCTTTGCCGTCGCTTTTTGTCAACAACGCGAAAGGTTGACAGTACTTTGTTTTTCCGTTGATTTTTTGTCTCTCTTTTGCTTTGATACAGCTATTTATTGGTATTTGACCGATATCAGGAAAACCAGGATCAGCACGGGGTTCAGCATCTTTTGCTCCCCCGCCCGTTATCAGGGCAGGATGAAGAACACCATCAGCAGATGAATCATTATCAGGAGGTTTGCCATGAGTGATGTAAAGCAGGTTGCTGCCGACGTAACCGGCGATTCCGTTCTCGATGCGAAAGGCTTGAGTTGTCCCATGCCGTTGCTTCGCACGAAAAAAGAGATAGGTAAGCTGAAGAGCGGTCAGGTTCTGCAGGTTGACGGTACCGACCCGGGTTCACGAAACGATATTCCGGGATGGTGCGACCGGGCCGGGCATGAGTATCTCGGGGAAAAAGAAGGGGCCGGCTTTTTCAGTTTTTTCATCAAAAAAGGGTAATCCGACTGGACCGTTGTTGGGCTTGCCGGTCGCCGGACCCCTGTTCAAGAAACACGGGTCCGTTTTTGTTGTGAATCAACAAACCGAGTAAACATTCAACAGGAGGCTACCGATGGCTAAAAGTCTAGGTATTTTCGTCACCAATCCCAATTGCCTTCATCACGTGATCGGCGTGACCAAGGCCGCAAAAGAAAAAGGTTCCCAGGTTAAGATTTTTTTCACCTGGACCGCCACCCACAACTCCAAAGATAAAGCTTTTCCGGAACTGTGCGCGCTGGCCGATGATGTTTCCATCTGCGTTGACAGCTATAAAAAGCAGGGCTACGACACCAGTGACATCCCGGCAGGGCTCACCGAGAAAAAAATGGCCACCCAGGCTCAACACGGTATAATTATTGAAGATTACGACTACTATCTCAGCTTCTAGGAGGGGTCATGGAATACAAGAAAGCTTTGTTTATGTACCGCAATAAAGATTACGCGGTTGACGGTATTCGCTCGGCCCTCGGCCTGGCCGTTGAGAATATGTACAGCTATGGTGTCGTCATGGATAGCGAGATCGAAAAACTTGACGAACACAATATGGAAAGCATCGAGATGCTTCGTGACATGGAGGGTGAAGTCTATACTACCGTCCCGGCCAATCAGGAAAAAAACGGCTTCGAACTACTCACGCTTGAGGAAGTGGGAGAAAAGCTGCGGGAAATGGACATTATCATTCCTTACGGCCTGAAATAGCAAGGAGACATCATGAAAATACTCAATATTTATAGATCAGAACCGGACGATACCGTAAAAAAACTCGTTGATATTGTAACCCGGGACCGTGAAAGCGAATCTTTTGATCTGACGGTCGACAACCCTGATTACAGCGCCCTGGTCGATAAAATTTTTGCCGCCGACCAAACCATTTGTTGGTGGTAGCGGGCTCTCTTCTTCTGCCGGAGGCGAACCGGTGGCATGTTATAGCCGCTTCGCCTCCTCTTCCCTCCCTTTCTTTGCCGAGGGACTTATTTCTTCTTCAGAAACTCGACAATGCTATCGTGTAAATCCGGCCGCATCTGCTGAATAGCCGTTCTGTCTTCTCCTTTGACAACGCGATTTGTCAAAATGACGACACAGAGTTGTCGCACCGGATCTATCCAAAACGATGTCCCGGTGAACCCGAGGTGGCCAAAGCTCGCAGGAGAAAAATACTTGCCGCTGCTCGATTTACCGACCGTGGGTAATTGAAAACCTCGCGACCAATCCGATGAACCCTGTGATTCACAGGCGGTGCGAAACGTTGCTTGACTGATCGGCAAAGACGTTTTCGTGCCGCGATAAAGCGCCACCATTTCTTCCGTCATCCTCAGGACTGCAGCCGATGTTCCAAACAGGCCGGCATGGCCGCAAACACCCCCCAGCATGCGGCAATTATCATCATGGACACAACCCGCCAGTCGTTGCCTGGTAAAGCGACAGAGACCGGTTTCTCCGTAAGTTTTATCTGCTTTTTTTTCACGACTCGGGAAAAAAAGATCATTATCAACGGCAACCGATCGCACTATCGTTGCCGACCAGAAGGAATCAAGTGCTCTTTTGGTTACGGTTTCGATGACAAAACCTAACAACATATACCCCAAATCGCTATACAGAACGGTACCGACACAACGATCATCAATTATTTCCTTGAAAAGGTTTGTCAGCAGCCACTGTTTTCGCTGTTCAGGAATAACATCAAACAGTGCCCGTGCATAATCACGATGAGCCGGCAAGCCCGAGCAATGGCCTGCCAGCGATTCTATCGTGACTCGAGAAAGATCTTTTTCCGGGCCTGTTCCAAACACCTTTCCAAGGGTGTCACGCCAATGCAACGTTTTCGTATCGATGAGATGCAGAAGACAAAGAAGGGTTACCAGGGGCTTGGTCAGCGAGGCCAGATCAAATATCGTCCCCGAACCCTTTAATGAAAAGTTTTTTTTATCATTATATTCTACGGTTATCCTGTTTACTGCTCGCCTTTCGCTGTTAACGTAAGAAAGAGAAACACTGGCGGCCGTAAAAGTTCCTTTATTATAATAGCTTAATAGCTTTTCAGAGATCATGTCCCGGAAAAGGTGTTCATCTGATTTTTTCATCTTCAATAATCGATTATTTTATTGATATTTTTCTGTTTTTCCACTAGATTCAGGTGTGGCGGGCAAGGTGTTTAATATGCAAACAAAAAAGAAGTTCCTCTCCTTTTCAACAAGAGATCAACACACCGTGTCAACACCGTGTGGACAATCGCCTGAAAGCCTTGTTGAAAAGACGCTTTGAACAAAAAACATATTTTTTCAATCATTTCTTGTTTACAAAAACCAACATGATTTCCAATCAATAGTCACTAAATTAACAAATCAACGACGTATATAATAACAAAAAAGAAATTTATACAAAGACAAGGAAACAGACATGAGCCTGAAATGCACCGTCCAACGGGATGATTTCATTGAAGGATTGTCCGTATTGCAAAACGTGACAAACAAAAGAGGCACCTTGGCCATTTTGGCGAATATTTTAATGGAGGCTACGACAAACGGTCTGGTTTTGACAGGGACGGATCTGGAAGTCGGCTTGCAAATATTCGTTCCGGCTGAAGTCGACGCCATCGGATCTTTGACGTTACCGTCGAAAAAAATCTACGAGATCGTCAGAGAGTCAGGTTCATCCGCCCTGGCCGTCGAAGAAACCGAAAACAGTTGGGTCAACATAACAGCCGGAAAAAGCGTCTACAATCTGGCCGGTATCCAGAGCGAAGAATATCCTGCTTTTCCCGAATACGACGAAGAGGGTTTTATTTCCTTGGAAGCCCCTCTTTTTCTCGATCTCATTGACAAGGTCATTTTTTCCATAGCCGGTGAACAGGAAAATATCTATTCACTGACTTCCGTTCTTATTGAAAAAGAAAAAATTGACTCGGTTTCTTTTCTCCGCATGGTTTCCTCGGACGGACATCGCCTTTCCATCATGGAGAAAGAAATTTCGGTCGATGCCGATCTCTTCGATATAGAAGATATCACTTTGATCCCGAAGAAGGGGGTCCAGGAATTGCGCAAGTTCTGCGAAAACCGGGACACCATCGATGTATCCTTCAGCCGGAAACAACTTGTGGTCAAGGATAAGCGCGCGGTCATGGTCGTTCGTTTAAAACAAGGAGAGTTTCCCCACTATCGAGCTATCGTTCAAGCAGTTCCCATGGATAATTGTATTAGAATTAACAGACTGCTGTTTCTTGAATCCTTAAAAAGGATAAATCTGTTTACCGAAGATATTTTTCATACGATACAGTTGCAGATAGAAGGAGAAAACATGATTCTCTCTTCTCAAAACGCCGATATTGGCAATGCTAAAGATGAATTGAAGGTTTCGTACGAGGGCGATCCGCTCACGCTCGGTTTTAATTGCCGCTATTTTATAGAGACATTGCAGGTTATGGAATGTGAAGAGGTGGAGGCGTACATAAATTCAGAGAACAGCCCTTGTTTGATGAAATCGGAACTTGATAAAGGTTTCACCAGTATCATCATGCCCATGCAATTATAGGTCGCCGAGAAGAAATTTATGAACGACGAGAGGTTACCTTGGAAAAAAGGAAAGCCGTTTCCTACTCCGACGTAGGCGAACGATTTTCCAGCCGGTCCCTCAGACGAACGGGCAACGGTCATTGAATTGCTCCGAGACATTTCGTCTTCAACGAAAAAAACGTATAAAAAAAGATAGTTAAGAAAAGGAAAACGAGCGTGACAGAAGAGAAAAGCAGCAGCTACGATGCCGGACAAATAAAAGTATTGGACGGACTGGAGGCGGTTCGCAAGAGGCCGTCCATGTATATTGGCAATACCGCCGGCGAAGGGTTACACCATCTGATCTGGGAAGTTGTCGATAACAGTATTGATGAGGCTCTTGCCGGTTATTGCCAAAGAATTCGCGTTACCATTCTTGAGGATAACTCAGTTCGCGTAGAAGATGACGGTCGCGGTATCCCGGTAGATATCCATCCTACCGAAAAGGTACCGGCCCTGGAGTTGGTTATGACCACCTTGCATGCCGGCGGTAAATTCGATCATTCTTCGTATAAGGTATCGGGAGGTCTGCACGGTGTCGGCGTCTCGGTGGTCAACGCTCTGTCGGAAGAAGCCGTCGCCGAGGTGAAGCGCGATGGAAAAATCTATCGGCAGTTTTATCGATACGGCCAAAAAGTAAGTGAACTCGAGGTAATAGGAACAAGCGAAAAAACAGGAACGACCATTCTCTTCAAAGCAGATCCGCTGATTTTCACCGAAACCACTGCTTATGATTACGAAATGGTTAAAACCAGGTTGCGCGAACTGGCTTTCCTCAACAAAGACGTGCGCCTGTATCTTAAAGATGAAAGAAGCGGCGCGGAAGATAAATTTCACGCTTCCGGCGGCGTCATTTCCTATGTTCAGTGGCTCAACCGCAACCGCACCCCGGTCTTCAGCGATCCCATTTTTCTGACCGGCGAAAAGGATATGGTAGAGGTTGAAATTTCCTTTCAATATTTCGACGGTTATTCAGAACGCCTCTTTTCGTTCGTCAACAACATCAACACACGGGAAGGAGGGACCCACGTCGCCGGTTTTCGTGCTGCCTTGACCAAATGTATCAACCGGTATGCCAGCGACGATATCGTCCCAAAAAGCCTGAAGGAAAAGATGGGAGGAGATGATGTCCGTGAAGGTCTTACCTGTGTCATTTCAGTGCGCGTGCCCAATCCGCAGTTTGAGGGTCAGACCAAAACCAAACTGGGTAATTCCGAAGTCAAGTGGATCGTTGAATCGGTCTGTAACGACAAGTTGACACTTTTTCTCGAACAAAACCCGAACATAGCCAAGAAAATTCTATCAAAAGTCGTTGATGCCGCTCGTGCCAGGGAAGCGGCCAAGAAGGCCAGGGATCTGTCCAGGAAAAAAGGTTCAACGAGCCTGCTGATGGCTGGGAAGCTGGCGGAATGCCAGGAGAAGGACCCGAAAAAGCGAGAGATTTTCATTGTCGAGGGTGATTCCGCCGGAGGTTCCGCGAAACAGGGGAGAGATCGCGCCATCCAGGCGATTTTGCCGCTACGCGGCAAGATAATGAACGTAGAAAAAGCGCGGTTCGATAAAATTCTCAACAGCGAAGAGATAAAGCAATTGATTGCCGCCCTTGGCTGCGGCATCGGAAAAGACGATTTCGATCCTGAGCGACTCCGGTATCACAAAATCATTATCATGACCGATGCCGATGTTGACGGGGCTCATATCAGAACCTTGCTGCTTACGTTCTTCTATCGGCAGATGCTGCCGCTGATTCAGGGAGGACATGTCTATATCGGCCAACCACCACTTTACAGAATAGGTAAAGGGAAGAACGAACAATACTTTCTCGACGAAGAACAACTCAACAACCATCTGTTTACTCAGGCCAGCCAGAAAGTATGCGTTGAAATCGTCAATCCGGAACAAACCATTCTCGCCGATGACCTATTGGTAGAAACGCTGAGAAAACTGTCAATTTTCGAGAGAATCGTCGCCTTTCTCGAACGGATGAATATCAGTGAATCCTTGCTCGTTTACCTGCTTGAGAAAGGGATCAGAAAAGCTGATCAATTTACCGAGAAGCAGTTTGTTGAAGACATAGCCGAAATCCTTTCCGCCGACAAAAGCATGATTGTCGGGGCAATCAGAGCGTGCCGTTGGCGGGCCGACTGTTATGAATTCGATGTTGCGTTGAAAGACAAGGCCCAGGTGGCGACAACGATCGGACCCCAGATCCCGCTGATCAGTGAATATCGTTCGGCGATGCATCTCTTTGAATACATCAGTCCCCTGCTCGACAAAACCTTTTTGATCAAAGAAAAGGCAAGAGAAGAGGGCGGTGGTGAAAAGCGGGCCCGGAACTGGAGTGAAATGCTTGAAATGGTTCGAAATGAATCGTTTAAAGGGAGTCATCTGCAACGCTACAAGGGCCTTGGAGAGATGAACCCCAACCAGTTGTGGGAAACCACAATGAATCCGAGTAACCGACGGTTGCTTCAGGTGCAGATCCAAGATGCGGAAGAGGCTGATGAGATGTTTACCACACTGATGGGTGATAAGGTTGAACCTCGAAGAGAATTTATTCAAAACCACGCCCTTGAAGTAACGGAACTCGATATCTGATACCGGCAACAGAGACCGGATCAACCTAGCCCTGTTCTTTTTTCACAACACATCCCAGCGAATATAATGAACGAAACACTGCTTAACGCCGGCGACCAACCGACGATCTCCATCGAAAAAGAGTTAAAGAAATCATACCTTGATTATGCAATGAGCGTCATCGTCGGGAGAGCTTTGCCCGATGTCCGTGACGGCCTGAAGCCGGTTCATCGGCGCGTTCTCTTTGCCATGCGGGAACTCGGCGTTTTCTTTAACAGACCGTATGTCAAATCGGCTCGAATTGTCGGTGATGTAATCGGTAAGTATCACCCACATGGAGATACCGCCGCCTATGACACGCTGGTACGAATGGCACAACCCTTCTCCATGAGATATCCGCTTGTCGACGGCCAGGGAAACTTCGGCTCTCTCGATGGCGACTCGCCGGCGGCAATGCGTTACACGGAAGCACGGATGACCCGGATCGATCGTGAGATCGTCGCCGATCTCGATAAAGAAACGATAGATTACATCCAAAACTATGACAACTCCCTGCTTGAACCATCCGTTATGCCCAGCAAGATCCCTAACCTGCTGGTTAACGGATCCTCCGGCATCGCCGTCGGCATGGCGACCAATATTCCTCCCCACAATTTGAGTGAAATTGTCGACGCTCTTATCGCTCTGATAGACGACCCCAACATGACGGTTCATCAGCTGTTCACCATTATTCCCGGGCCTGATTTTCCGACCGGGGGGCTGATTTGCGGGCGGGCAGGCATTCGCGAAGCGTATGAGACCGGAAAGGGCGTTATCGTCATGCGGGCCAAAACGTCCATTGAAAAGGTGGAGAACGGACGCAGGGAAAATATCGTCGTCGAAGAAATTCCCTATCAGCAAAACAAAGCGGTGCTGGTCGAGAGAATAGCGGAGTTGATTAAAGATAAAAAGCTGACGGCCATTTCAGAGATACGTGACGAGTCGGACCGGCAAGGTCTGCGCATTGTCATGGAACTGAAAAAAGATGAAATGGCTGAAGTGGTGATTAACCAATTATACAAAATGACGCCGATGCAGAAATCATTCGGCATCATTTTTCTTGCCATCGTCAACAATCGTCCGGAAGTACTGAATCTCAAACAGATGCTGGAACACTTTATTCAGCATCGCAAAGCCGTCGTCTATAGACGAACCGCATATGAGTTGAAAAAGGCGGAAGAACGAGCTCATATATTGGAGGGGTTGAACGTCGCAATCAGCAATCTCGACGATGTCGTCAATCTGATAAAAGCGGCACGCAACCCGGCTGAAGCAAAAGAACAACTGATCTCTCGCTATAACCTGAGCGAGATTCAGGCCCAGACCATCCTTGACATGCGATTGCAGCGATTAACGGGTCTGGAGCGCGAGAAAATCGTCGAAGAATATGCTGCTATTTTAAAGGAAATAGAAAGACTTAAAGCACTTCTTGCCGATGAGTCCCAGATAATGTCGGTGATCAAGTCCGAATTTGTCGAAATTAAGGAAACCTACGGGAACGAAAGAAGAACCGAAATCGTCGATGCGGTTGACGAAATTCTTCCGGAAGATCTTATTTCACCTGAGTTCATGGCGGTTACCGTTACCCATACCGGCTATATCAAACGGAACCCGGTCAGCCTTTATCGATCGCAAAGTCGCGGGGGTAAGGGCGTTCGCGGGGTCACCAATATCGAAGAAGACTTTGTCTCGCACATCTATGTTGCCTCGACTTTGGACACCTTTCTCTTTTTTACCAACTTCGGCAAAGTTTTTTGGCGGAAGGTCTATCAATTACCTCTGGTGGGTCGATCCGCGCGCGGGAAAGCGATCGTCAACCTGCTCGAATTGACGGAAGGAGAAAAGGTCGCCGCTATCCTCCCCATATCTACTTTCGACAATGTGAAAGGAACGAAAAGTATTCTTATGGTCACCAAGTCGGGGCGGGTGAAAAAAACCAGCTTGCTGGAATTCAGCCGGCCGCTGAGAAGGGGGAAACGCGCTCTGACTATAAATGACGGTGATGAGATTATCGTCGCCCATGTTCTTAACGGCAATGACACCATTTTTATGATTTCCCAGCGTGGCATGTCAATTCACTTCAAGGAAACCGATATTCGAGAAATGGGAAGAACGGCTGCCGGAGTAAAGGGGATGAGCCTTGCTCCCGGCGATTATCTGGTCGGCGCCAACGTCCTTGAAGAAGGCAGTGAAAAGACCATCCTCACCGTTACGGCCAAGGGCTATGGCAAACGCAGCTTTATCAGTGATTATCGGCTGCAGCATAGGGGCGGCAAGGGTATTCTGGCCATCAGGCCGAGCGAGCGCAATGGTGACATTATCGGCAGCCAAATCGTCGACGACAGCCAGGAAATCATTTTGATTGCCGACTCGGGGAAAATGATTCGTATGCCGGCAACCGATATGCGGGTTATCGGCAGAACTACGCAGGGCGTGCGCTTGATCAACCTGGTAGACGGAGAGCGGGTTGTCGGAATGGATGTTGTTGAGCGGGAAGTAGAAGATGATGAGCCAAACGGCGAAGCGTGAGAACAGAGCGCCAGTAACGGCAATTATCGGTGCGGGATCCTGGGGCACCGCACTGGCTCGACTTCTCGCCTACAAGGGCGGAGACACGAGATTGTGGGGGCACCGGCGGGAACATATAAAAACGATCATCGCTGACCGGGAAAATAAACGGTACCTGCCGGGATTTCCGCTGCCGGAAAACCTCAGGGTGTGTTCATCGCTCGAAGAATCGCTCGAAGGTGCAACGGTTGTCTGTCTCGTCGTCCCTTCGCATGTTTACCGCCAAACATTTGGTCTCGTTCTTGGCCAGATGGCAGGCGACCGCGTTGCCCAGACGACTTTTGTTTCAGCCACCAAGGGGATTGAAAACGAGTCGTTGAAGACGATGGACCAGATCATGCACGAATGTATCGGGAGCTCCCAGCGAAGAGGCCATACCGCAATCCTTTCCGGCCCTTCTTTTGCCCGCGAAGTAGCTGCCAATGTCCCGACGGCTATCACCATTGGAAGTGAGGACGAACAGACGGCCAAGACCCTGCAGCAGCTCTTCAGCACGGAATACTTTCGGGTTTACACCAGCCATGATGTCATCGGGTTGGAAATCAGTGCCGCCCTGAAGAATATCATTGCCATTGCAGCTGGAATTTGTGACGGGCTAAACTTTGGCAGTAACGCGCGAGCTGCCTTGATAACAAGAGGACTGGCTGAGATGACCCGATTGGGAAAAGCTCTCGGTGCCGAAGAAAAGACGTTTTATGGTCTCAGTGGACTCGGCGATCTGGTCCTGACCTGTACCGGCGCCTTGAGTCGGAATCGGCATGTTGGGCTGGAACTCGGAAAAGGCGGAAGCATCGAGCAGATCCTCGCGGGTATGTCAATGGTGGCCGAGGGCGTGAAAACAACCAGGTCGGTCTATCGCTTGACGCAGGAAATGCCTATAGAAATGCCCATCTTAGAACAGGTATATCGAATCATCTACGAAGCTAAAGACTGCGCAACAGCAGTGAGAGACCTGCTCAATCGGGACCTCAAACAGGAGTAGGTTCAACCCCAGGCGCAACCCTCCCGCCCTTTCCGGTCACGATAACGTTATGCATGGTTTGTTGCGACCCTCACGGCATGGGGGTATTCTGGAAACCATATCAATCAGACCAGTCATTATCAATAAAAGCGCTGTGGTCCGGTTGCGGCGGCAGCAACTCTTTCATCCTGGAATCAAGCCACTGCATTACTTTGGGAAACTCCGAGGATAACGCGCTCAGGACCTTGCCCCGGTGACTGACCTTGTTTTTTTCCTCAAGCGTCAATTCCGCAAACGTTTTGGCCAGGGGCTCGAAGAAAAACAAAGGATCGTAGCCAAATCCCCCCTCACCCCTCGGTTGCTCGAGGATATTGCCGTCGCAGGAAGCCTCGTAGGTGAGGGCCGGGCCAGACGGGACGGCGATTGACAAGACGCAGACAAAGGCGGCTTTTCTGTTCTGCGTCGTACCAAGTTCCTGTAAAAGCTTTTCGCAATTCTCTTCATCCGTCGAGTTTTCTCCCGCATAGCGAGCCGAATAAACACCCGGTTTACCATCGAGGGCCTCGACCACCAGCCCGGAGTCGTCGGCAAGAGCCGGCAGGCCGAGAACTTTGGCATAATGAAGCGCCTTTTTATAGGCGTTGTCGTCAAACGTGGCGCCATCTTCTACCACACCGGGGAGCGGTCCGAAATCTGAGAGGCTTTTGATCTCTACCGGAAAATCCTTGAGCACCTGCTGAATCTCTCGAATCTTGTTCTTGTTGGATGTGGCCAAAACGATAAGGTTAAACATGGGAACGTCCTCTTTTTCGCATTTGCTTCTTGAGCTTGTTGTCGTAACGCTCCTGTTCGCTGTAGATGCAGCCGCAATAGGGCTGACGATATAAACCAAGAGAGATCGATTCATCTATTCCCTGTTGCCAGCCGACCCTGAAATCATAATAGGAGAAGTTGAGACCGTATTGCTGGGAAAGCTGCTCGGATTGATCAACAAGTCTTTGATGATTCTGATATTTACTGTACAGAAGGGTGGTTGACACCGTTGAGAAATGGAGCGAAGCGGCGCGCTGGAAGGATTTTTCAAGCCGGGTTCGATAACAGATGATGCAGCGTCTCTGCTCTTGAAAGACAACGGAACGCAAAAATGACCGTAAACCGTAATCGCGTTCGATAAAATATGGGTACGTGCGGCTTTCGGCCAAAGAAACAAACGTATCAAGTCTGGTTTTAAACTCCTTGAACGGATGGATGTTGGGATTAAAAAAATAGCAGGTAAACGATATCTGACGATCGGCGAGCACCTGTGCCGGGTAAAGAAGACAGGGAGCGCAGCAGACATGGAGAAAAAGAGTCATTGCACGTAACCGAGACAAAGAGATCAAGCGCCGGCAGTGGCCCCGCGCCGGGGAATTCGACCGTACGTTCGAGCAATGGCGGCAAACGGGGCAGGGTGCAAAAACAACCATCCGAAATAACGCAACAGCACGCTGAGCATCGGCGAAAAGGATATGCTAGACTTTGTATTGTTTGGCATCTATATCGTACTGGTGGATCTTGTAGTTGATGATGCGCAGACTTGTGTCGAGATAGTGAGCGGTTTTTGTCTGGTTGCCGTTATTCTTTTTCAGAGCGTCAATAATAAGTTCTTTTTCAAAATGTTCCACGGCACGTGAAAATGACAACGGTTTGCCGCTTTTCATCGGGTCGGAGATCTGCAGGGTGGGCGGAAGGTGAATGCCTTTAATGGCGTCTTCATCGCAAATGAGCACCGCCCGCTCTATACAGTTTTGCAGTTCCCTGACGTTTCCCGGCCAATGATACTGGATCAACAGGTCAATGGCGGATGTTGAAATACGGTTGATCGATTTCTTGTTTTCTCGGGCAAACTTCTCCAGAAAAAATTCGGCCAGCAGCAGGATATCGGTTCTTCGCTTGCGCAGAGGCGGCAAATAAATCGGGAAAACGTTGAGTCGATAATACAGATCCTCACGAAACGCGCCGCTGGAAACGGCCTTTTCCAGATCTCGATTCGTCGCCGCCACGAGGCGAACATCACAGGCGATGGACCTGGTTGAGCCGAGGCGCTGAAAACAGCGCTCCTGGACGACACCGAGCAGTTTAACCTGCACGGAATGACTGATTTCACCGATCTCATCAAGAAACAACGTGCCTCCCTCCGCCTGTTCGAAGCGCCCGATTTTTCGTTCATGGGCCCCGGTAAAAGAACCTTTTTCATGACCGAACAACTCGCTTTCCAAAAGCGTTTCCGGGAGAGCCGAACAATTTACCGCAACAAACGGCCTCTCCCTTCTTTTGCCGTTGTAATGAAGCGCCTTGGCAACAAGGGTTTTGCCGGTACCCGATTCACCACGAAGCAGGACCGTGGCATTCGAGTCGACCACTCGGTGCACCATTTCGAACACATCCTGCATCCGGCTCGAATTACCAATGATGTCATTAATTCGATTTTTCTCGGAGAGTTCACGTTTGAGCTTGAGATTTTCTGTGCGCAGGTTCTCTCTTTCTTTGTTGACGATCTGAATTCGGCGAACGGTTTGGGCGATGATGCTTGATAAAACGGTCAGGAATTGCAGGTCTTTGGTCGCCTGGTCGCCAAAGCCGTGTTCATAGATACGATCAACGCTCAAGGCACCGATAACCTGCTTACCGTCTTTGATCGGTACACACAGGAAGGATCGATTCGGGTCTACCTTTTCTCCGCGAGAACGTGTCCGATTCAAAAAGAGCGGCTCTTCGGCGATATGAGGGACAATGATGGGCTCTCCGGAGGCCACGACACGGCCGGTTATACCCTCTCCAATACGGTATTTGCCGCGTTTCTTCGCTTCATCCGTAATGCCGTGCGCTACTTCGATTTCAAGTTTACCGGTGATCGGGTTGACGATGGTAACGGTGCCGTTTTCCATCGACTTCATATCGGCGAGATACGAAATGGCCTTGTCGAGACATTCGTTGAGGACCAGACAGGACGCAAGCTCCTTCGTTATTTCATACAGACACGTCAAGTCCTGTAACTGGCTGTTGGAGAGTCGTGCTTCGTCCATGGCAAACACTGAATAAAAATTCCCAGCAAAAATGTGATAAACGGGGCGCCGCACATTACAAAAATGTACTATATCCTTTTCCTGGATACATGGCAATGACATAATATTGACAGAAATATTTCCAGATGGTACAAGAAAAATCCTTTGGAGGGATGGCCGAGTGGTTTAAGGCGGCGGTCTTGAAAACCGTTGTACGAAAGT
>CAYSSK010000004.1:0-76978 GCA_964433645.1 uncultured Desulfofustis sp. | reverse complement strand
CCGAGATGCTATAGTGGTTTCATCTGAGTTAATGGTCTAGGTGCGGGAATGGAATCGGGAAAACGAGCGGTGGTGCTGCAGGCGGTTTTTTACGGAGGGCTGACGCTGCTTGGTGTGCTGGTCATGGTCTGCGGGCTGGGCATGGCGTTTGGCAGCCGGACGGCCAGTGTGTTCGGTTTTTTCGGGGCACTGGCCATGCTCGGAGTCCTCAGTCTGCTGGTGTGGAAGATTCGTTCCGAGGTCAACCGGGGACGGGAACCAGCATCGCGCGGCTAGGGGAGGGGAGCCGGGCGGAGTGGTCCCGGTTGAGAGTCTGGCAGATTCGCTTATCGGAGCCACGCTATCATGCAGGCGATTGTCGCCACTTTTTTCAATCCCATCCTGCCGGTATTTGCGATCATGCTGGTCGGCCTGTTTTTCGGCCGGCGCGGTTTTTTCGATAACGCCGGCGCCCAGGCGATCAACCGGTTTGTGTTTTACGTGGCCGTGCCGGCGCTGCTCTTCTCGCTGCTTTCCGATGCGGCGTTCCACCAGGTGGACTGGCGGTTGCTGGCCCTGTACTTTGTCTCCGAGATGATTCTCTTTGCCGTCGGGGCGGCGGTTGCCCGGCTGGTGTTTCGACGGGAGTGGGGGGAGGCGCTGCTGATCGGCATGGCCTCCTGTTTCGTCAATCACGTGTTCTTCGTGCTGCCCATCGCCCAATTTCTCTATGGCGATCAGGCGGCTATTCCGATTACCGCGGTGATCGTCGTCGATACCACGGTGATTTTCGCCGGCACCATTATCGGCCTGGAAATCGCCTCGCACCGTGATGAGCCATTGTGGAAGGTGGGGCGGTTTTTTATTCGCAATCCGGTCCTGGTGGCCATCGCCCTTGGTTTGGCGGTGAATGTGCTCGGCCTGGAGATGCCGGCCGGCATCCGGACCTTTTGCAGCTTTACCGGCAGCGCCGCCGCGCCCGCCGCACTGTTCTCGCTTGGCGTCATCTTGGCCGGGGCCGGTGGTCGCGGCTGGGACGGGGTGGCGGTGGTCACCACCGGCCTCAAGGTGTTGCTCCACCCGCTGGTGGCCTGGCTGCTGTTCCAGGGGGTGACCGGGGTGGAGCGGATCGGCGGGGAGGCGACCCTGCTGATCGCCGCCGGACCGTGCGGGGCGATGCCGTTCGTGCTGGCCCTGCAGTACCGGGTCGCTTCGGCGAGTATCGGCCGGGCCATCGTCTATTCGACCATCGCCTCGCTGTTCACGCTGGCGGTGCTTGCCTGAATGTAAATATCCTGGGAGGAGTGGTTATGAAAACGGTTGTTCACGCCAATGGCATTGCCGTCAATTACCGGCTGGAGGGTCCGGTTGGGGCGCCGGTGGTCATGCTCAGCAACAGTCTGATGGCCAATTACACCATGTGGGACCACCAGGTCCCGATGCTGGCCGAAACGTATCGGGTCCTGCGCTATGACCAGCGGGGTCACGGCGGTACCGACGTGGTCTCCGGTTCCTACTCCATCGAGCAGCTGACCACGGACGCGGTCGCCCTGATCGAAGAGCTCGGGATCGCGGCGGTCCATTTCGTCGGCCTGTCGATGGGCGGCTTTACCGGCCAGCTGATGGCCATGGACTATCCCGACAAGGTGCTCTCCCTCTGTCTCTGCGACACCGCCTGTGCGATGCCGCCGGCCTCCTTGTGGCAGGAGCGGATCGATGGCGCCCGCCGGGACGGGATCGCCGGGCTCATGCCGGCTACCCTGGAGCGCTGGTTCACCAAGGGGTTTCGCGAGTCGGGCGATCCGCGGCTGGACAAGGTGCGGGAGATGATCCTGGGCACCGAGGTCGATGGCTATATCGGCTGCGCCGCGGCGATTCGCGATATGGATCTGTGCGGCCGGCTGGCGGAGATCGGGGCGCCGACCCGGGTCATTGTCGGTGCCGACGACCCGGCCTGCCCGCCGGCCTATGCCCAGGCCCTGCACCAGGGCATCGCCGGCTCCTCGCTGGTGGTGCTGCCGGATGCCGCCCATCTACCCAATATCGAGCAGACCGAGTTGTTCAACGAGGCGCTGCGGCGTTTTCTGGCCGGGGCCGCCTAGCAGCGGGCTACTCTTTTTCCGCTACCAGGTCGGTGCTCAGGTAGCGCTCGCCGGTGTCGGGCAGGACGACGACGATGGTCTTGCCCGTGTTTTCCGGGCGCTCGGCCACCTGCAGCGCCGCCCAGGCGGCGGCCCCGGAAGAGATGCCGCAGAGAATGCCTTCTTCGCGGGCGAGCCGCCGGGCGTTCTCGATGGCGTCTTCGTTGGTGACCTGGATAATCTCGTCGATGATCCCGGTGTTCAGAATGTCCGGGACGAAGCCGGCACCGATGCCCTGGATCTTGTGCGGTCCCGGCTCGCCGCCGGACAGCACCGGTGAGGCGGTCGGTTCGACGGCCACCGTTTTCAGGGACGGCTTGCGTTTTTTGATGACTTCCGACACCCCGGTGATGGTGCCGCCGGTACCGACGCCGGCAACGAAGATATCGATATCGCCCTTGGTATCGTGCCAGATCTCCTCGGCGGTGGTCGTGCGGTGCACCTCCGGGTTGGCCGGGTTGGTGAACTGGTTGGGGATGAAACTGTCCGGATGGCCGGCGAGCAGCTCTTCAGCGGCTGCGATCGCCCCTTTCATGCCCTTGGCGGCCGGGGTCAGCACCAGCTCGGCGCCGAGGTGTTTGAGCATCATGCGGCGCTCCACGCTCATGGACTCGGGCATGGTCAGGATCAGCTTCAGTCCCTTGGCGGCGCAGACGAAGGCCAGGCCGAGGCCGGTGTTGCCGCTGGTCGGCTCGATGACGACTGTGCTTTCCTTGATCAGGCCGTCTTTGATGCCTGCCTCGATCATCGCCACGGCGATGCGGCACTTGACGCTGCCCATCGGGTTGCGCGATTCCTGCTTGGCCAGGATGGTGGCGCCGCTCTGTGCGCCGAAACGCTGCAGGGTGAGCAGCGGGGTGCAGCCGTAGGTCTGGGTTAACGTGAGAGCCATGGTTCCCTCCTTGTCACGCGTCGGCGCGTGAGTGTTGATAGATCAGTTCCGGTCGTTTGAGCAGCACCTTGGTGCCGCTTTCCACGCTCTGGGTCAGCCATATATTGCCGCCGATCACCGAACCGGTGCCGATGACCGTATCGCCGCCGAGGATGGTGGTGTTCGAGTAGATGATCACGTCGTCCTCGATGGTCGGGTGGCGCTTCTTGTCCTTCATCGATTCGCCGGCGTCGCGGGGCAGGGACAGGGCGCCGAGGGTCACGCCCTGGTAGAGGCGGACGTTGCTGCCGATGACGGTGGTCTCGCCGATCACCACCCCGGTGCCGTGGTCGATGAACAGTCCGGGGCCGATGGTGGCGCCGGGGTTGATGTCGATGCCCGTCTCGCCGTGCGCCCACTCGGTCATGATCCGCGGGATGATCGGCGCCCCGAGCAGGTGCAGTTCGTGGGCCACCCGGTAGACGGTGATGGCCAGCAGGCCGGGGTAGGAGAAGATCACCTCGTCCGGCCCGTTGACCGCCGGGTCGCCCTCCAGCGTGGCGCGGATATCCTGGGCCAGCACCGAGGCGATGTCGGGCAGTTTGTCGATGAACTGGTAGGCCATCTGGTTGGCCCGCATCTCGCAGTTGGTGCAGGGCTGGCCGTGGCGCCGGCAGTCGTGGCGGATGGCCATGGTGGTCTGTTCGGTCAGTTTATCGTAGAGTTCGGTGGTCTCGTTGCCGATGTAGTATTCGAGGTTGGCGGCGTGCAGCCGGGCCGAGGTGAAATAGCCGGGGAAGAGCACCCGCCGGATCTGCTCGATGATGTCGACGACGGCACGGTGGGACGGGATGGAGACCGGGCTGATGTGGTCATAACACTCCTTGGTGCTCCAGGACGCCATCAGCTTCTTGACGACCCCGGGGATCAGGTGGTGCTTGGAGGCGGCGCTGACCTTCTGGTGCTCGCAGGGATCGGTGAGGATGGTCAATCCGGTTCCGGGTTCGCAGCTGGTGTTGTCGGTGCTCATGGCAGATCCATTGTTGATGACGGGGGCGGGTTAGGGGCCGATTTGCTTCTCGATGATAAAGATGCCGTAGGTGGCGCGCAGATCGGTGAAGCGGCGGATGATGCTGCCGCTGCCGGCATGGGCGGCCGCCTTGACGGCGATTTCCTCGACGATCCGGTAGCCGACATCGCGGGCGAAACGACGGAAATCCTTCAGCGTGATGACCCGGATGTTGGGTGTATCATACCAGTTGTACGGTAATTCATCACTCTTCGGAGCCATGCCCGTGAGCAGCAGCTGCAAGCGGATCGAGTGGTGGCCGAAATTCGGGAAGCTGACGATGAAGCGGCGGCCGATCCGCGACAGCGAATAGAGCAGCCGGGCCGGCTCCCAGACCTGCTGCAGGGTCTGGCTGAGTATGACGTAGTCGAAGCACTTGTCCGGGTAATCGTCGACCTCCTCGTTCATATCGCCCTGCACGACGCTCAGCCCGCGGCCGATGCACAGGGCCGCCTTGGTCTTGTCCTGTTCGATGCCGCTGCCGATCACCTGCTTGTTCTCGGCCAGCCAGGCGAGCAGGTCGCCGGAGCCGCAGCCGAGGTCGAGCACCCGGCTGCCGGTCTCGATCTTCGAGGCGATGACCCGCAGGTCAAAACGCATGTTCTCAGGGACGGCGGACATTGTCGAGAAATCCTCCCACCAGGCTGCCGAGCCGTTTATCGGGTATCAGGAAGGCGTCGTGGCCGCAGTCGGCCTCGATCTCGCAGAAGCTGACGTTGAGCCCGACCCGTTTCAGCGCCTTGACCAGTTCCCGGGCCTGATAGGTCGGGTAGAGCCAGTCAGAGGTGTAGCTGATCACCAGGAACCTGGTGGCGGCTCCGGTCAGGTCGCGGATCGAGCGGGCCGGCGGCCGGCGTTCGATCAGGTCGAAGTAGTCGGCGGCCTTGGTGATGTAGAGCAGCGAGTTGGCGTCGAAGCGGTGGACGAATTTGGAGCCCTGGTAGCGCAGGTAGCTTTCCACCTGGAAATCGACGTCGAAGCCGTAGCCGACCCGCTCCCGGTCCTGCAGCCGCCGGCCGAACTTGCGGCGCAGCGCCTCGTCGGAGAGGTAGGTGACGTGGCCGATCATCCGGGCCACCGCCAGGCCGAGGTGCGGCGGTTCGCCGTCGTAGTAGTTGCCCCGTCTCCAGCGCGGGTCGGCCATGATCGACTGGCGGGCCACCTCGTTGAAGGCGATGGCCAGCGCCGAGTGGCGCATCGTCGTGGCGACCGGGATCGCCGCGCGGACCATGTCCGGGTAGCGGACGCACCATTCCAGCACCTGCATGCCGCCGACGGAGCCGCCGATCACGGCCAGCAGCGAAGTGATGCCGAGGTGGGCGAGCAGCGCCTTCTGGGTCTCGACGATGTCGCCGACGGTCACCATCGGGAAATCGGGGCCGTAGGGCCTGCCGGTGCGCGGATTGGGCGACGACGGGCCGGTGGAGCCGGAACAGCCGCCGAGGATGTTGGCGCAGATGACGAAGCAGCGATCGGTATCGAGCCCTTTGCCGGGGCCGATCAGGCTGTCCCACCAGCCGGGTTTGGCGCCGGGCGGGTCGCCTTCGTAAAAGCCGGCGGCGTGCGAGTCGCCGGAAAAGGCGTGGGCGACCAGTACCGCGTTGTCCCCGGCCGGCGACAATTCCCCCCAGGTCTCGTAGGCGATGGTGATCGGGCCGAGCCGGCCGCCGCTCTCCAGCGTCAGCTCGCCCGGCGGCTCACCAAAGGTGAACAGCTTTTTTTCGCTGATGCCCGCCGAGCCGACCTGCAGGTGGGTTTCGATAGCCTGGTTCATTGATGCCCGATGGCCTCTCAGGCGGCGGCTTTGGCCAGTGCCTGGTCGATGTCGGCAATGATGTCGTCGATATGCTCGATGCCGATCGACAGCCGGACCATCGCCTCGCTTATGCCCGACTCGGCCAGCTGCTCCGGGGAGAGCTGGGAGTGGGTGGTGGAGGCCGGGTGGATGGCCAGCGACTTGGCGTCGCCGACGTTGGCCAGGTGCGAGAGCAGCGACAGGCTCTCGATAAAGGTGCGGCCGGCCTGCAGACCGCCCTTGATGCCGAAGGTCACCATGCCGCCGAAGCCGTTTTTCAGGTAGGTTGCCGCGTTGGCGTGGCCCGGAGAGTCGGGCAGGCCCGGGTAGTAGACCCAGTCGACCCGGTCGTGGGTGTTCAGGTGCTCGGCGACCGTGGCAGCGTTGCGGCAATGGCGCTCCATGCGCAGGGCCAGGGTCTCGATGCCCTGCAGGAACAGCCAGCAATTGTCCGGCGAGATGGCCGCGCCGAGGTTGCGCAGCGGCACCAGCCGCATCCGCAAGGCAAAAGCCACCGGGTTGAGGTCGCCGAGGTCGTGGGCGTAGCGCAGGCCGTGATAGGAGTCGTCCGGTTCGTTGTAGAGCTTGAATTTCGGGTCGGTCCAGTCGAAGCGGCCGGCGTCGACGACGATGCCGCCGATGCCGGTGCCGTGCCCGCCGATCCATTTGGTCAGCGAGTGGATGACCACGTCGGCGCCGTGTTCGATCGACCTGAGCAGGCAGGGCGGGGTGAAGGTCGAATCGACGATCAGCGGCAGGTGATGGGCCTTGGCCACGGCGGAGATGGCGGCGAAATCGATGACGTTGAGCGTCGGGTTGCCGATGGTCTCGCAGAAGATCGCCCGGGTTCTCTCGTTGATCGCCCGTTCGAAGTTGGCCGGGTCCTCGGGGTCGACAAGGCGCACGGTGATGCCGAACTGCGGCAGGATCGAGACGAACTGGATGTAGGTGCCGCCGTAAAGGTTGTTGGCGGCGACGATCTCATCGCCCTGCGAGCAGATATTGATGACCGTGTAGAAGATCGCCGAGGTGCCGGAGGCCAGGGCCAGTGCGGCGGCCCCGCCGTCGAGCCGGGCCATGCGCTGCTCGAGCACGTCCTGGGTCGGGTTGCCGATCCGGGTGTAGATATTGCCGAGTTCCTTGAGGGCAAACAGGTTGGCCGCGTGCTCGGTGCTCTTGAACACGTAGGAACTGGTCCGGTAGATGGGCAGGGCGCGCGACAGGGTGTCCTGGTCGATGGTCTGGCCGCCGTGCAGGGCAATGGTCTCGAATTTCATGGTGTTCTCCTTGGGTAAAACAGCGGTCGCCGGCGACCGTCTCAATTGTCGGTTTCGCTGGCCACGGTGTCGATAAATTCCCTGAGCAGCCGGTTGTTGGCCATGCGGTAGTCGTTGTCCAGGGCCAGGACCGAGCGCCAGGCAGCCAGCGCCTCCTCGGTCCGGCCGAGATCGAAATGAAGCACGATGCCCTTGTTGAACCGGGACTGCAGATGGGCGGGATCCATCTCGATCGCCGTGTCGAAGGCCTCGACGGCCTTGTCCGGGGCGCCGGTGCGCCGGTACATAACGCCAAGATCGGTCCACAGGTCGGCGCTGCCGCTGTGCAGCTCGAGGGCCTTGGTATAGGCGCCGATCGCTTTGTCGGGCTGGTCGGTGTCGAAATAGAGGTGACCGAGCTGGGTCCAGGCGTCGACGTTGTCCGGGTGGGCGGTGACTTCCGTCTCGAGATGGAGGATCGCGTCCGCCTGCTGCTGCGGCAGGGCCTGTTGGCTCTGCGTGATCCCGGGACTGACGGCCGGCGCATCGTCGGTCCGGTAGACGGTAAAGACCACACCGGCCAGAAAGCCGGCGATAAAAACGAGAAAGATGGTCAGATAAAAACTTTGTTTGCCGATGGTTGCCGAATCCTGTGCCATGCGCTCCTCGAAAAAGTGGGTGGCTTGGAGTTAGTGATAGGGAAAACCGGTGGTCTCACCGGGCATCATCAGATAATAGCCATCTTACAGAGATTTTCTATACCACAATGTGATATTGTTTTGCAATGATCACCGGTTGCTCCAATAGAAACTGGACAGAACACGGTCGATCATGGCATCATAGAGTGGGCGCCATGCACTGTCGGCGTGGTGTCCGGCGGCCCCGTCCGGGTCGCTTCGCAAGACAACCATGATGACATACTCACGAAACCGTGACAAAAAGCTGGTATGGTCATCTCGTCATTGTTTGTGCGGTCGGTCCCCGTGATCCGTTTCAGTTTTACCGACACCGGCAGGCGAGGATGATCGATTGCCACCATTTCCGTTTCCGCCATTAACGGCCCAACCTTTGAGAGAAGCACAGATGAGCATACCGACCCCCGATGTATTGAGTGAAGCAGGCGAGCAGACTTCTCGTCAGGAGTTTTTCCCGACCACCGTCAAATCGATCCAGGACAACATCATCCACCACCTGATCAGCTACCAGGGGCGGGATCCGGAGCGATCCGGCGCTTCCGATATCTACAAGGCGCTGGCCTTTACGATGCGCGATATCATGGTGGAAAAATGGATTAAAACCCAGAAGACCTATTACGCCAAGGAAAAGAAACGGGTTTACTACCTGTCGCTTGAGTTTCTGATCGGCCGGTCGCTCGGCAATGCCATCATCAATCTCGGCCTGAGCGACGAGGTGGAGCAGGCAATCGAGGGATTCGGCTATACGCTCGATGAAATCCGGGAGCAGGAAGAAGATGCCGCTCTCGGCAACGGCGGCCTCGGCCGCCTGGCCGCCTGTTTCATGGATTCCATCGCCACCTTGAAGATTCCGGCCTACGGCTACGGCATCCGCTACGAATATGGATTGTTCAACCAGCAATTGATCAACGGTTATCAGGTGGAGAGTCCCGACAACTGGCTGCGCTACGGGACGCCCTGGGAGTTCGAGCGCCGCCTGCCGGTGTTCTGCGTCAAATTCTACGGCAAGGTGACCAGTTTCCAGGACGAGAAAGGCTGCTATCGCACCAAGTGGATTGAAACCGAGGACGTCATGGCCATGCCGTGCGACATGCTGGTGCCGGGCTACAAAAACGATCACGTGATCAACATGCGACTCTGGACGGCCCGGGCCTCGCGAGAACTCGACCTGACCCATTTCGGCGAGGGCGACTATATCGGCGCGGTGCAGCACAAGGTCAGCTCCGAGACTATCTCCAAAGTGCTCTATCCGCCCGATCACAACTATGCCGGCCAGGAACTGCGCCTGAAACAGCAATACTTTTTCGTCTGCGCCACGTTCCAGGACATCATGCGGCGCTACAAGAAACAAAACGAGACCTTCGACACCTTCTACGACGAGGTCGCCGTTCAACTCAACGACACCCACCCGGCCATCGCCATTCCCGAATTGATGCGGCTGCTGCTCGACGAGGAGGGACTGAACTGGGAGAAATCCTGGGAGATCTGCACGAAGACGTTCGCCTACACCAACCACACCCTGATGCCGGAGGCGCTCGAGCGCTGGTCGGTGGACCTGCTCGGCAAGGTGTTGCCCCGCCACCTGCAGATCATCTACGAGATCAACCAGCGCTTCCTCGATCAGATTGCCCAGCAATATCCCGGCGATCACGGAAAGTTGCGGCGTATGTCGATCATCGAAGAGGGGTACCCGAAGATGGTGCGCATGGCCTACCTGGCCATCATCGGCTCGCATTCGGTCAACGGCGTGGCCGCGCTGCATACGCGGTTGCTCAAGGAGCGCATTTTCAAGGACTTCAATGCCTTGTATCCGGAGCGGTTCAACTCCAAGACCAACGGCATCACGCCGCGCCGCTGGCTGCTCAAGGCCAACCCGCAGCTATCCGCCCTGATCAACAGCCGGATCGGCGAAGGCTGGGAGGTCGACCTCGACAAGCTCCGCGAGCTCGAACCGCTGATCGAGGATGCGCAATTCCGCGAGGCCTTCCGGCAGGTCAAGTTGGCGAACAAGACGCGACTGGCCACCTACATCAACCTGGCCACCGGCGTCGAGGTCAGTCCGGAGACGATGTTCGACGTCCAGGTCAAACGCATCCACGAATACAAGCGGCAGCTGCTCAACGCGCTGCACGTGATCTATCTCTACCAGAAGTTCGTCACCCAGCCGAAACTGAACCTGCCGCCGCGCACCGTTATCTTTGCCGGCAAGGCGGCACCGTCTTATTGGCGGGCCAAGCTGATCATCAAGCTGATCAATTCGATCGCCGAGGTGGTCAATCACGATCCGCGCATCGGCGACCGGCTGCGGGTCGTCTTCCTGCCCAACTATAACGTCAGCCAGGCCGAGATAATAATCCCGGCGGCCGATCTCTCGGAGCAAATTTCAACCGCCGGCACCGAGGCGTCAGGCACCGGCAACATGAAGTTCGCCCTTAACGGCGCCCTGACCATCGGCACGCTGGACGGGGCCAATATCGAGATTCGCGAGGAGGTCGGTGAGGAGAACATCTTCATTTTCGGCCTCAACGCCGAAGAGGCGGAATACGAGCGGATCCGCAACAGCCGGACCCCGGAGCAGATCTGCAGGGAAAATCCGGAGGTGGATGAGGTTATCGAAGCCCTGGCCGATGGCTCGTTCTCGCTCGGCGATCGCAATCTGTTCAAGCCATTGGTCGACAGCCTGATGAGTCCGCGTGACCAGTATCTGCTGATTCGCGATTTCGAGGCCTATATCGACTGCCAGAACCAGGTAAACGAAGCCTTTCTCGACCAGCAGCGCTGGACGCGGATGGCGATACTCAACGTCGCGCGCATGGGTAAATTCTCCACGGACCGGACGATCAGGCAATACGCCAACGAGATATGGGGCATTCCGGTGTGACGCCGCCGACAGAAAACGAAACAACGGGGTTCCGATTTTCAGCACAGATGAGAGGCAGTACGCTCAGGGAGCGAGGTGCTGATCTTCCGCCAATTCCCGGCGCACCAGATTCAACGTCCCGCCGGCAAGCAGGCTCTGCCGCTGCCGGTCGGAAACCTCCAGCAGGGCAATCATCTCCTGGTCGTCAACCCTGATGCCAATCTCTTTTTCCCCTCGTTCAATGCCGGCTCTGATGCCGGGTACTTCGATCACCGACGAATCGGTTATCCGGTCGTAATCAGCAGGATTTTTAAAAATCAGCGGGAGTATGCCGAAATTGCACAGATTAGCCTTGTGGATGCGGGCATAGCTTTTTGCCAGCTTGAGGCGTATCCCGAGAAAGCGCGGGGCCAGGGCGGCATGTTCCCGGCTGGACCCCTGGCCGTAATTTTCGCCGCCGATCACGGCGCCGTCACCAAGGAGACGGCAACGCTCGTAGAAATCAGGGGCTGTCTGATAGAAGACAAACCTGCTGATCGCTTCGATGTTCGATCGCAGGGGCAGCACCGTATTACCGGCCGGCATAATGGCATCCGTTGTAATATTGTCCCCGACCTTGAGGGCCACCCGCAGCCGCAGACTTTCCGGCAACGGGGCAAGTTCCGGAAACGGCGTGATATTCGGCCCGCGTACGACTTCGGTCGCCTGCAGCTCTCTCGAAGGGTAAATGATGGAAGACCTGTCCACCAGCCGCAGCTCCGGATCATCGATCACGGGGTATGCCATCTCGTCTGCCAGCAGGCGCGGGTCCGTTATGACCCCTTTCAGTGCCGCGGCCGCCGCGGTCTCCGGTGAGCAGAGGTAGACCTGGTCGTCCTTTGTTCCGGAACGGCCGGGGAAATTCCTGGGAAAGGTGCGGAGACTCACCTGGCCGGTACCCGGGGCCTGGCCCATGCCGATGCAGCCCAGGCAGCCGGACTGGTGGATCTTGGCTCCTGTCTTGATCAGTGCCATCAGCCCTCCGGCCTCCACCACGTTTTCAAGCACCTGGCGGCTGCCGGGATTGATATGCAGATCGGTATGGGGCGCGCTATGGCGGCCCTCGACGATCGAAGAGACCCGCAGCAGATCTTTCAGCCCGCTGTTGGCGCTGGAGCCGACAATGACCTGGTCGACACGGGTGCCTGCCACCTCACTCACGGCAACGACATTGCCGGGCGATGACGGGCAGGCGATAAGCGGCTCGGCCCGGGCCAGATCTATCTCGTCGTATTCATCGTAGCCCGCGTTGTCATCCGCTGCCATGGGCTGCCAGTCCGCCTCCCGCTGCTGGGAGGCAAGATATTTCCGGGTATTGTCGTCGGAAGGAAATATCGAACTGGTCGCCCCGAGTTCCGTTCCCATATTGCCGATGGCGGCTCGATCCTCAACGGACAGGGTGGCAACGCCCGGGCCGAAATATTCCACGACCATTCCCCGGCATCCCTTGACCCCATAGCGTCGCAGCATCTCGAGGATGATGTCCTTGGCGCTTACCCACGGCGGCAGCCTTCCGTCGAGCCTTACTCCCAGCACCTTCGGACAGGGCAGGTAATACGGACGCCCCGCCATGGCCAGCGCGACATCGAGCCCGCCGGCGCCGAAGGCGAGCATGGAGAGACCGGCCGCCGCCGGGGTATGGCTGTCGGCGCCGATCAGGGTGAATCCGGGTTTGCCGAAATTCTCCAGATGGACCTGATGGGAGATGCCGTTGCCCGGCATGCTGTAATGCACACCGTAACGAGCGCAGGCGCTTTGCAGGTAACGGTGATCATCGGCATTTCTGAAATCGGTCTGTAACAGGTTGTGGTCGACATACTGGGCGGCGAGAGCGACCCGGACCCGGTCCAGCCCCAACGACTCGAATTCGAGCATCGCCATGGTGCCGGTGGCGTCCTGCAACAGGGTATGATCTATTGTGAGGGCTATCTCTTCGCCTGGCCGAGGGCTGCCTGCAACACGATGTGCTTCAATGATCTTGCGGGTCAGATTGACACCCATATCGAGCTCCTTGTGGGTTTTCCAGCGGATGGCCGATCATCGCCCTCTATCATAAGCCGACACCGCTCCCGCCGACTCGACAAAGCGGACAAGATCGTCGTAGGGTCGGGCTCCGGTCAGGGATGAGTCGTTCATGATAAAAGTGGGAACGGCGGTGACGCCTTTGTCTCTGGAGAGCTGCCAGTCGGCGAGAACGCGGGCGCTGAAGGATCGTTTTTCAATGACCTGCTCCGCGTCGGCCGGGTCGAGTCCCGCCGCCGCGGCTATTTCGAGAAGGACGTCCTTTTTCGCCAGGTTTTGTCCCTTGGCGAAATAGGCGTGGAACGCCGCCAGGTGAAAGCGGTGGCCCTTTCCCCTCGTTTCCGCCCACAGCCCCAATTCCTGGGCCACTCTGCTGTTATAGGTCATTTTTCGCGTGCCAAGGGGGAGCCCAAGCGATTGGGCCACCTGGCTGAGATGGGCGAGCATCTGCGCGACGTCGATGGTTGAGCCGGCAAAAAGCTCTTCCAGGGAGCGCCCCTCCTCCGGGGTATCCGGATGGAGCGGAAAGGCTCGCCAGCGAATTTGGATGTCGTAGGTATCAGTCAGTTTTTCAATACTCCCGGTAATGAAATAACACCAGGGTCAGATATAGTCGGAAAAGATTTCGAGTATGGCCATAATGGTGCCCTCCTTGCGATAACAGACATAGAGAGACTTTGGTAATGAAGAGCCCCGTGTCAATAGTCAGCGGAAACCGTTTTTCCTGACGGCCGACTCGCGATGGTGCCGGCAGGCGAGAAGGTGACAGGTGCGGTGCCAAACGCGGTGTCAAACAGTCGCTCCATCCGGCATTTCAAAATAAACCGTGCCACCGAAGAGCCGGCCAAACCAAAGCAGCAAAACATGCTCATCTTCTCTGGGCCGTTTGAGCAAGTGCCTGCCCGCCTCGGCTTTTCCGGCGGTAAAGATCTGGAAATATCAGCCAAAGAAAGATAGCCTGTAAGAAACAGGCGGACAGTTTACCACCAGTGCGCGTTGCCGGGCCGGTCGGAGGGGGGCGTCTCCTGCCGGTCGAGGCGACGGCTTGCACCTAAGAAACAACAATCGAATCAAGGATGTGCATCATGAAAAGAACATGGCTTCTCTTTTTCTTGCTGGCCCTTCTTGGCCTGCGGGGCGGCTGGTTTCCGGCGGCAGGTCTGGGTCAAGACGGAACGGACATCATGGAGAAAAGGCGTCTGGCTATGGTCGCCGAGCAGATTGAGGCGCGCGGCGTGAAAGCACCGCCGGTACTCGAGGCGATGCGCAGCGCAGAGCGGCATCTGTTTGTTCCGGATTCCCAGGTGGAGTTCGCCTATGATGACCGGCCTCTTCCCATAGGGCACGGCCAGACCATTTCCCAACCCTATATCGTTGCCCTGATGACCGAGCTCATTGATCCGCAGCCACCGTTCAAGGTGCTGGAGATCGGCGCGGGCTCTGGTTATCAAGCTGCCGTGCTGGCCGAACTTGTCGAGACGGTCTATACCATCGAGATTATCGCCCCGCTGGCGAAGTGGGCCCAGCAGCGGCTTGCGTTGGCCGGCTATGAAAACGTCATGGTAAAGCAGGCCGATGGCTATTACGGCTGGGAAGAGCATGCCCCCTTTGATGCCATCATCGTAACCGCCGCCACGCCGCACATTCCGCCGCCTTTGATCGAGCAGCTGAAGGACGGCGGCCGGATGATCATCCCGGTGGGCTCTCGCTTCCGTGTCCAACAGCTGGTCCTGGTGGAGAAAACAAAGGGGGAGATCACCACGAGAAATATGCTGCCGGTACGTTTTGTGCCCTTTACCCGTGGGGAAGATGCGGGCGTGAGGTAGAAGCGGTCATGACCGTGCTCTCCGTTGCCCTGATCTCTTTTCTTCTGCTGGCCTTGCAGATCGTTTTGATGCAGGCGGTCGGCTACGCTCAGGGGCATCATCTGGCCTATGTGATACTCTCCATTGCCCTGCTGGGATTTGGCGCCGGAGGATCGGCGCTCACCCTGCTGCCGAGGCTGAGCCGCATCAAACTGGAGCGTCTCTACGGCCCGGCCCTGCTGTTCTGCGCAGTAAGTACCGCCTGGTTGCCGTTTCCGGCTCGGACTCTTCTGCACGGTCTGGAAGTCGATCTGCTGTTCGTCGATTCTCTGCAGTGGCTCCGTCTCATCGGGCTGGGCTGTATCGTGTTGCTGCCGTTTTTTTTCGGAGCGGCCGCGCTTTCCATTGTTTTTTCAACCAGGCCCCGGGGCATTGGCCGATTTTATGGTGCCAATCTGCTCGGATCTGCGGCGGGTGCGGCGACGATATTGTTGGCCCTGCGCTGGAGCCTGCCGGAGACTATCGTGCCGTTCCTGGCCCTGTTTGCCTGGGCGGCGGCCCTGCCGGCCCGGCCCCGCAAGATACCGCTCGTGCTGACGCTGTTGGCCATTGTGGTGCTTGCCCTGCAGGCGCCGGATCTGCCTCGCTCCCCGTACAAGGATGTGAGTTCGGCGCTGCACCTGCCGGACATCAGCCGAACCGGCCCGCTGCCGCATCCCCTGGGGCGTGTCGATGTCGTGCAGTCTCCGGCATTGCGCTATGCACCCGATCTCAGCCTGCACTATCGCGGCCCGGTGCCTTCGCCGCCGCATCTTTTCGTAGATGGCGATATGACCGGCGTTCTGTTGTCACCAGAAGATCCCGCCGCCCTGATAGTCGCGGAAACGCCGCGAGCCCTGCCTTTTATTGCCGGCGCGGTCGAGTCGGTCCTCTTCCTCGCCCCCGGCGGCACCCCGTATCTCCACCTGGCCCGGGCCTGCTCTGCCGCCATGACGATCGTTGAACCACATCACCGCATTGCCGGACTGATTCGCCCCCTGTTGCCGGATATCGCGCGGATGGATATCAGCGATCCCCGTCGTTTCCTGGCACGGACCGATCTTTCCACCTACGATCTGGTTGTCTTTCCGGTCCGCGGACTGTTCGGCGGGCCAACCGGTTTGCAGACACTCGGTGAAGACTCGTTGTTCACCGTCGAGGCAGGAGGCCGCGCCTTCAGTCACCTGGCGCCCGCCGGGTATCTTGCCTTTAATGTGTGGCTGGACGAGCCGTTGCGTCATGCCCTGCGGATTGTCGATCTGGCGGTTACCATCTTGCGTGAGGGAGGGATTCAACAGCCGGCGGATCACATCGCCATCGTGCGCGGTTGGGGCTCGTTGACGTTGCTGGCGGGCCGGCGACCGTTCGGGCCTGACTCTATTGGGCGGATAGAATCCTTTGCCGACAGCAAGGGGTTTGATCTGCTGTGGCCGCCGGGGCGGACCGTGCGGCACCATGGATCTTCGGAGGACGTACTCGATGACATGGTTGCCGCCTTGATTGGGCCGAACCCGGAGCTTGTGCGCAGTTCATATCGCTTCGATATCCGGGCGCCGAGCGATGATCGTCCCTTTTTCAATCAGTTTCTGCGGCTCGGTGATTGGGGCGCGGATCTGCACTTTCTGAGTGTCAGCGAACGGGGGCTGGTCATTTTGCAGATGCTGCTCCTGTTGTTGGCGGCGGCGGTCCTGCTTCTTGTCCTCGGCCCGCTCGCCCCGCTTTCACTCTCGCCGATCCGTCAGCCATTTACGCTGATCTATTTCACCGGACTGGGCGCCGGTTTCATGCTGTTCGAGGTGGCCCTGATTCAGCGGTTGATGCCGCTGTGGGGCAACGCGCCGACCAGTGTCGCCCTGGTTATTACCGCGTTATTGTGTGGCATGGGAATCGGCAGTGCCATAAGCCGCAGGGGTGCCGCCACACCTCTGATGTTGGTGGGATCGACACTGGTAATCGCAGGATTAACGGTCATAACCCTTGAAGGTCTTGATTTCGCGATTGCCTCGCTGATGGCCTGGCCGGCAGTCGTAAGGGGCGGTGCTGTTTTGTTGTTCCTGATGCTTGCCGCTGTGCCGATGGGCGTCCCGTTTCCTCTTGGCGTGCGCCTGCTGGCAGGAAGAGATGGGCGGCAAATTCCATGGGCCTGCGGAATTGACGGAGCCGTTGCGGTCCTTGCCGCCCCGGGCGCCGCCCTGCTGGCCTTTCAGTTCGGCTATGACGCCCTGACTCCGGCCGTCGGGGGAGCGTATCTGCTGGCCTCCACCGGCGCTCTATGCGCCGCCGCTCCCTTTGCCAAGAAGTAATGGCTTTTCCTTGCGGTGCTGATCATAGTTCTTATTTATATCGGACAAACGGCCACACCCGGCAATGCTAACCAAGCGATAACCCCAAGAGGATACCGGGATGTCAATGAGAGGGGGGTAAAAACTCGCTTGCAGGAATAACTATCGCCACCGGTACCGTATTCTCGTTGGTCTTGATTTTGAACGGTACCAGTATACGGATTGACCTTGGCCGAAACATAAAGTATATCCAGGTGCACAGGGGATACAGCGGTACCAGGGTCACCGTTGACATCTACGGGCATCTCGTGCAAACGGAGAGCCTCGGCGCTGCTTCCCGGGTGATGCTTGCTTCGATACTGGCAACCACGCGGCAGTAAAAACAAAAGGAGCTACCGACGTATAGTCGATAACTCCTTGTTTTTATTGGAGGCGGCGAGCGGATTTGAACCGCTGAATAATGGTTTTGCAGACCACTGCCTTGGCCACTTGGCTACGCCGCCGTCATCCCGCAGGCGAAGAAGGTCCTTTATACCATAGATCATGCTTTTGACAAGAGGAAAGATAGAGGAGAATCGAGAGGACACTGACATGGGAATCCCCGTTGAGGCGCTGGTACAGCAGAACAAGGAGTTGCTCGCCGCGCTCGAGACCACCCTTGGGTACCGCTTTACCGATCTGCGTCTGCTGCAGAAAGCAGTGGTGCATCCCTCCTATGCTTTTGAGCAGGCGCAGGCCGGTAACGACAACCAGGTAGTGGAGTTTATCGGCGATGCGGTGCTCGATCTGGTGATCGGGCACCTGCTCTGCCGTCGTTACCCCAAGATGCGCGAGGGCGAGTTGACCCGGTTTCGGTCGTCGCTGGTCAATGAAGGACACCTCGCCGATATGGCCCGCTCTCTTGATCTCGGGCGCTTTCTCTGCCTCGGCAAGGGCGAGGATGCGTCCTGCGGCCGAAACAAGTCGTCGATCCTCGCCTGCGCCTTCGAGGCGGTGATCGGCGCGATTTTCGAGGACAGCGATTATACGACCGTTGCCGAAATCGTGGAGCGACTGTTTACCGAGGCAATCGAGCAAAAGAAACAGGAATTGCTGCTCGGCGATGCCAAGAGCCGTCTCCAGGAAATGGTGCAGGAGCGCCATAACGAGGCGCCGGTCTACCGACTCGACGGCGAGGACGGTCCGTCGCACCGCAAACAGTTCAGCGTTTCGGTAGTGTTTCACGACGAGGTGCTCGGCACCGGCACGGCCGGCTCGAAAAAGGAGGCGGAGCAGCGCGCCGCCACCGCCGCGCTGGTGCTCTGGGAAAAAAGGGGACGTTGAGCGGATGCTGATCATCCCGTTTTTCATCCAGCATCGGGGTTGTCCCCACCGCTGCCTGTTCTGCGATCAATGGGCGATTGCCGGCCGGGACCGGGACATGTCGGCCAGCCCGGATCAGGCCGGCCGGCTCCGCCGGACCATCGACAGCTGGCTCGGCTACCGGCGGCGGCGCCGGGTCGTGCAGCTCGCCTTTTTCGGCGGTTCGTTTACCTGCCTTGAGGAAGATCAGCGCCGGGTCCTGCTCGACGCGGCGCAGCCCTATCTGCGCCGGGGGGAAATCGATTCCCTGCGGGTCTCCACGAGGCCGGATTGCATCGACGAGGCGATCGTCGATTTTTTACGTGCCTACGGTGTTCGCACCGTGGAACTCGGCGCCCAGTCGATGAGTGATGCGGTGCTGGAGCGAGTGGAGCGCGGCCATGATGGTGCCGCGACCGAACGGGCGGTCGGGGTGCTGGCCCGTCGGGGGTGCGACGTCGGCCTGCAATTGATGGTCGGGCTGCCCGGCGAGACCACCGCCTCGTTTCTGGCCGGCGTACGCCGGGTGATAGAGCTGCAGCCGGCCTTCGTCCGGCTCTATCCGACCCTGGTGCTGGCCGGCACCGGGTTGGCGGAGCTGTACCGGCGAAGGCGTTGGCAGCCGCTCGGTCTGGCCCGGGCGGTCGCGTTGACCGGCCGGGCCCATCAGCTGCTGACGGCGGAGGGGATCTCCGTGATCCGCATGGGACTGCAGTCGTCACCCGAGCTGCAGTCCCGGCTGCTCGCCGGTCCGTATCATCCGGCGTTTGGCGAGTTGGTGGCGAGTCGCGGCTGGTATCTCATGGCGCGGCGGATGCTGCGTTCCGCCGGGCCGGGCCGGACGGTGGAGCTGACGCTTTCCCCCCGGGACCATTCGGCCTTTATCGGTTCCGGCAAAATTAATCTCAAGCGCCTCGGCGCCCTGCCCGAGTCGGCCGCTCTGTCGGTCAGGCTCGACGGGGCGCTGGTGCGCGGGTCTTATCTTCATGCTATCCGTTAATCATCTCGATATCCGCTACGGCAACAAACACCTGTTCAAAGACCTCTCCGCCGTGGTCTACCCCGACGATCGCATCGGTCTGGTCGGGGTCAACGGTACCGGCAAGACCACCTTGATGAAGATCATGGCCGGCGAGACCGCCACCGATGACGGAGTTGTCACCTGTGCCCGCCTCTTTTCGGTGGGTTATCTGCCGCAGGAACCCGGAGTGATCAACTCGACTCGGACGGTCTACCGGGAGGCGGAGACCTCGTTTGCCACCGTGCTCCACCTGCAGCGCGAACTCGAAGAGCTGAACCTCCGACTCGCCAGCGCCGCGCCGGACAGCGAGGAGTTTGAGCAGATTCTGGAGCGACAGGGCGAAGTGCAGCATCGGCTCGAGGAGCATGATGTCTACACGATCCGGACCCGGATCGAAAAAGTGCTGCACGGCCTCGGTTTTCGTGATGAAGATCTGGCGCGACCAGTGGCCTCGTTCTCCGGCGGCTGGGTGATGCGGCTGCTGCTCGCCCGGATGCTGCTGGCTGCTCCCTCCTTGCTGTTGCTCGATGAACCGACCAACCATCTCGATCTCGACTCGCTGACTTGGCTTGAATCCTTTTTGCAGTCGTATGACGGGGCGCTGGTGATTATTTCCCACGACCGGGCCTTTCTCGACCGGACCACCCGGCAGACCTGGGAGCTGAGCCTGGGCCGATTGACCGTCTACAAGGGCAATTACTCGTATTACGTTCGGGAAAAGGAAGAACGGCGCCGCATCGAAAAGGCGGCCTACAGCAACCAGCAGGCGCAGATCCGTCAGACCATGCGTTTCGTCGAGCGGTTCAAGGCCAAGGCCACCAAGGCCCGCCAGGCTCAGAGCAAGCTCAAGCAGCTGGACAGGATGGAGATGATCGAGCTTGCCGAAGACGAACAGCAGATCCGCTTTTCCTTCCCGTCGGCGCCGCATTCGGGCAGGGACGTGCTGATGGTCGAGGATGTCGGCAAAAGCTATCATGGCACGCCGGTCTTCACCGGGGTCAATCTGTTGCTGCAGCGCGGCGACAAGGTCGCCGTGGTGGGGGTCAACGGCGCCGGTAAGTCGACCCTGCTGCGCATCCTGGCCGGTCAACTGCCGGCCGACAGCGGCCGTTGCCGGCTCGGTTCCGGGGTCCAGCTCACCTATTTCGGCCAGCACCAGGCCCAGGAGCTGCCGACGGATTACACGGTGCTGGAGACCCTGTCCCATGCCGCCGAGGAACTGACTGCCACCCGGATGCGCTCCTTGCTCGGCGCCTTTCTCTTTCGGGGCGAGGATGTCGACAAGAAGGTTTCGGTGCTGTCCGGCGGCGAAAAAAGCCGCCTGGCCCTGGCCCGGATGATTGCCATCCCGGCCAATTGCATGCTCCTCGACGAGCCGACCAACCACCTGGACATGAGTTCCCAGGAGGTGCTCCAGGAAGCGATGCGGCAATATGACGGGACCATCGTCGTCGTCTCGCATAACCGCTATTTTCTTGATTGTTTCGTGAACAAGGTGCTCGAAGTCAAAGACGGCACGGTGACCGTTCATGAAGGCAATATCGCCGATTTTCTTGCTCATCAGCAGCTGCTCGAGCAGCGGCAGGCGGAGCGGGAAAAAAAGGAAGAAACGGCGGCGCCGTCGGTCGAGGCCTCCGGGGACAGCAGAAAGGAGCGACGTCGCCGGGATGCCGAACGTCGTCGGCGGCGGCAGGACCTGGCCGGCCCCTGGCTCAAAAAGCTGAGCGAAGCCGAGCGGCAGGTCGACAAACTGGAGCGGGAGAAGGAACAGTTGGAAAAGATCCTGGCCGATCCGGATATCTACCAGGATCAAAAGCGATGGAGTGGTGTCAGCGCCGACTACGAGGAGAGCACGCGCCGCCTCGATCGCTGGCTGTTGCGCTGGGAGGAGGCCCAGGCCCGGATCGACGAGATCGACCGGGAATTGGCCGTGGACGGGTAGTGGTTTGCCGGTTGCCTGTCTCGATCGAGGATTTTGACGGGTGGCCTGGTTTGTCGTGAGCTGCCGGTATCGATTCGCTGCTGGCAGAACGACCGTTGGTATGGTAGAATAACTGCATTTCCGGATATTTGTAGGATAGTGAAGCCGGGTTAAACCGGTGTGACAGGGATAATCAGGGAGGACACGCGCATGAAAAAATGGGAATGTACGGTCTGCGGCTATATTCACGAGGGGGATGCACCGCCGGAGACCTGTCCGGTCTGTGGTGCGGGCGCCGAATATTTCAAGGAAATCGTTGATGAGCCCGAGCCGGCACCAAGCGAATCCCCGGCCCCGCAGGCGGCAACCGAGCCGGCCGGAACGAGCGGCGGACAGCCTTCGCCAAGCGGCATCGTCGGCCTGGTGCTTACATACCACCTGCACCCGATATCCGTCCATACCCCCAACGGCGTATTGCCGCTGGCTTTGGTGTTTCTCGTTATCGCCCTGGTGTTCAGTGTGGCCGGGTTTGAGCAGGCGGCCTTCTACAACCTGGTTTTCGTGCTGCTGATCATGCCGGTGGTATTGATCACCGGTTATCTGGAATGGAAGAATCGCTACAAGAAGGTGATGACCAAAATCTTCGCGACCAAGATCGGTGCTTCGGCCATCGTCAGCGCGACGCTGATCGCGATGGTCGTCTGGCGTCTGGTCGATCCGCAGGTGCTCGCTTCACCGGGCCGCTGGATCTATCTGCTGCTCGGCGTGGTGATGGTCGCCGCCGCCGGTCTGGCCGGCCACATGGGCGGCAAACTGGTCTTTAAGGATTAAACCCCAGCCAACGGCGGGACAGGTTAAAACCTGTCCCCGGGCAGGCGTTGTTCGCGGGCTGGTTTCAATCTGTCCCCGCTAGCCGATACGCAGTGCTTCGGCAATGGAGTCACAGACATAGTCGATATTGGCGCTCGTCAGGCCGGCGACGTTGATGCGGCCGCCGCCGACCACGTAGATGGCCTTGTTGTCTCTGAGCCAGGCCACGGTTTCATCGGTCAGGCCGCTGAACGAGAACATTCCCCGCTGCCTCGTAATGTAAGAAAAATCCCGGGAGATGCCGCGCGCGGCCAGTCCGTTGACCAGCGCGCGGCGCATCGCGACGATGCGGCCGCACATCTCGGCCAGTTCCTGTCGCCAGGCGGCTGCCATCGTCGGTTCGGAAAGGATGGTCTTGACGATCAGGCCGCCGTGCGCCGGCGGGTTGGAGTAACAGACCCGCACCGTCGATTTCAGGTGACTGAGCGCCACGTTCTTTTCCTGGCTGCTCGGGGAGATCACGGTTATCGCACCGGCCCGCTCGCTGTAGAGGCCAAAGTTCTTGGAAAAGGAACTGGCCACGAAGAAATCGATGCCCCGAGCGGCGAATTCGGTCACCGCTCTGCGGTCCTCCTCGATGGTGCTGCCGAGCCCCTGGTAGGCGAAATCGAGAAACGGCAACCAGCCCCGCTCCGCTGCGATTGCGGCAATTTCTCGCCACTGGTCGCCATCGGGGTCGACGCCGCTCGGGTTGTGGCAGCAGGCGTGCAGCAGCACGACGTCACCGGCCGGGATGGTGCGCAGTGTCGACAGCAGTTCGTCGAAGCGCAGCCCCTTGGTTTCGGCGTTATAATAAGGGTATTGGCGGATCGGAAAGCCGGCGGCGCTGAAAATTCCCTGGTGATTGGCCCAGGTCGGTGAACTGAGCCAGGTCGTTGCCTGTGGCCGGAACCGTTTGATCAACTCGCCGCCGATCCGCAGGGCACCGGTACCGCCCGGCGAGTGAGCGGTCGCGGCCCGATCGCTGCCGATGACCTCGGCTTCTTCACCGAAAATCAATCGCTGCACCTGGTGGCCGTATTCAGGGTCACCGGAAATCGGCAGGTAGCTCTTGCTGTTTTCAACGCCGAGCAGGATGCGTTCGGCATCCTTGACACAATTCAGGATCGGTGTCGTGCCGGTATCATCCTTGTAGACGCCGACGCCGAGATTGACCTTGTCGGGATTGCTGTCGTTTCTAAAGGCCTCGGTGAGTCCGAGGATCGAGTCCGCCGGGGCGGCCGCTACTGATTTCCACATGTGCTTCCTCATTGCCGATACGTGTTTGGGCCGCCTGGTAACCTCGGGTGAGCGGCACCGTGTTTGCGTTCGCCTTGATGGTAAATGGAGGTTGCCATGTTTCAAGACGGTCTTAAGGGATAATGAAACGCAACAATAATTGGTTTGATAAACGGCTGTCAACAGCAATCAAAGGCAGGGGGGGGATCAGCGACGATTGCCCGTTGCGGTGCGGCGTTCGCTTGAGATTTTCGGCACCTGTCTTATCGGTATAAAGCTGACCCGAGATAACTACACGAGCAGGAGGAATGGGGATGATCGAGGCAGTGATTTTTGACATGGACGGCACGCTGGTCGATTCGGAGCCGCTCCATCACCAGGCCTGGCGGCAGACCCTGGCCGACCACGGTGTCCCGTCGTTTTCCTGGGAGCAGTTTCTCGCCTACGTCGGTACCAGCAATGAAAAGGTGGCCGAAGATTTTATTGCCGCGGCATCGCTGAACATCGATGTGGACGAACTGGTGCATCGCAAGCAGAGGCGCTATCTGGAAATGATTCCGCACCTCACGCTGTTGCCGGGGGTGCGGACGGTCTTGCAGCGTTTCGGTGAGCGCTGCCGCCTGGCGGTGGCGTCTTCATCGCACCTGCTCGAGTTGCGGAAGATCCTGCAGGTGCATGCGCTGGACCACCATTTCGAGGTGGTGGTGGGCGGTGATATGGTTGCCAGGAAAAAGCCGGCCCCGGATATATATCAGCAGGCCTGCCGGATGCTCGGCCTGCCGCCGGGCCGGTGCCTGGCCTTCGAGGATTCCGAATCAGGGGTGCGGGCGGCCAAAAGTGCCGGGTTGCAGGTGGTTGCCGTGCCGAGTGCCTGGTCGAAGGGACATGATTTCAGCGCGGCCGACCTGGTGATCACGCGGATCGACCAGGTCGAGGCGGCCCTGCTGGACGGCGATCATTTCTCCGTGCGTACCTCTTTGCGTTCTTCGTTGACATAGCGGAAAAAAAGTGGAAAGGCGACGAAGAAAGCGACACAGATCAGGTATTCGACCCCTTTGATGTGGCTGTAAAAATCGACCAGGGTGTGAAACGGCTGGATCATGCCGGTGGCCACCATGTATTGCCGCAGGAGTTCGCTCACCTGCCAGCCGGTCTGGCGCAGACCACCGATCAGGGCGGCAAGCGCCCAGAGGCCGACCAGGCTGCCGAAGCCCAGCGATATGCTGAGCATGACTCGAGAGGGACTGGTTTTCATCTGTTATTCCTCCAGTGATGAGGGAATGTGTTACATTCCGGTGAGGGCGGTCACATATCCTTTGACCAGAGACATGAAGCCGCCGCTGACCAGCCCGGCGACCAGGCAGGCAGCTCCCCAGATTCCGATGATCAGGGCCGAGGCCGAGACCACGGTGAACAGAAAACCCGATACTTCGTGCTGCAGATCGGTTTCGGTCCGGCTGTTGGTGGTGACGATCGTTTTCATGGCATCCTCCTGTAAGCGGGTTGTGGATGGTTGGCTTCTTTGCTCTTGGTATTGCACCAATAATGCCAGGAAACGACTTTGCGCGCATTGTTTGTTCGTTTGTATCTATTTGTAATTGTGGGTAAAAACTCTCTTTGAGCAAGCGTCTCCGAAGATGGGGCGGGGCGGCTGTCGCGCAGTACTACAGACCTGTGGCGTCAGGCGGCCAATGTGTCGCGCCGCTGCCACACAATTGTCGGGTATTGTTCTGGATAGACGAAGGCAAAAAAACGCCGGAACCGAAGGTCTTACGGTTCCGGCGTGCTCGATCAGACCTGTTTCCAGCTGAAGACGACCGGCAACCGATAGAGGATGAAGCGATAGATGATGAAATAGAAGGCCAGCACGGTGAAGACGATCCAGGTTTCCTGCCAGGTCGGCAGTTCCTGGTACTGGCGCCAGTTGTAGGCGACCAGAACGGTGTTGAGCCGGTTCCAGATGATGCCGAGAACGGCAATGGCCGCTCCGAAACGCAGGATCGCCACATTGTGGTTGCGGACGCCGCGGGCGAACAGCACCATCGGCAGCACAACGCCGATTCCCAACTCAAGGAGATAGTAGACTCCCCAGCCGGTGATCAGGTATTGCCATTCCTGGTCGTGGGCAATCGCGACAAGTTTGATCACCAGATAGGTGATCATTGCATAGGCGGAGCCTTTGGCCAGGCCGATGGTGATCCGGTCGAGGTTCTCGAGAAAGCGGGCGTCACAGCGCCAGGTCATGAAATGTTTGAGCAGGGTCGAGACGATGATGACCATGCAGAGCCCGGCGAAGATGGACGAGCAGAAAAAATGCAGCCATTGGAATTCGGGCGAGATCCAGAGCGGGTGAATTTTTGCCGGGGCGTAGCAGAACAGCGCCCCGAGCGCACCTTGGTGCAGCGTGGACAGGATGATGCCGGCGATGGTCAGCCCCAGGGCGATGCTCTTGATCCAGCGTTTGGCCGCCGGCCAGTCGGCCCATTCGGCAAAGGCCGGCACCATTTCGGCGATCTGGACGGAGAGATAGGTGGCCACGTGCCAAGCGACGAGGAAGAGCACGGCGGCCGGGCCGAAGGAGACGATCATCGGGTAAGTCAGCCGCCACGGCATCCCGAGATCGACGAGCAGGTAGACGACGGCGAAGAAGTAGCCGAGCAGGCCGTTGAGCAGGGCCAGCCGTTCGATCGGCAGGAAGTCCTTACGGTGGAAGATTTCCACGGCGGTGCTCAGCAAAAACCCGGACGCCGACAGCGGTACCATGGCGAACAGGCCGAAACCGAGGAGCAGCCCCCAGGGATAATCCTGCGAACCGTGGGTGACGCTGGCCAGGCCGAACAGGTAGCGCTGACCGAGCAGCGGGATGCCGAGCAACAGGATGGCGACCAGGACCCAGTTGACAGGATTGCGCACCATCTGGGCCAGATAATCGCGGACCGACAGCCCGAGCAATATCTTTTCTTTGAAATTCCAAGATGATGCGTGATCTTTGCGGCTGCGGTCGATCGGCAGGCCGGGCGCCTCATTGACCAGTGCTTTCATGACTGTCCTCCTGGGCTGCGTGGGGTTCATCGATCGTTTTGTGTCCGCGGCCGGCCAGCAGATAAAAGCCGGCAAACAGTGCCGGCCAGATGGTCAACACCATCGGCACGATGGCCAGAAAATCCTTGACGTAGGTGAGAATCGGCTGTTTCGGCACGTCCATGTCGAAACCGACTTCGCGGTGCGGCACCCCCGACAGGTAGAGCCAGGCGGTGCCGCCCGCCTCGTGCTCGCCGTAGATATGATCGACATAGCGGCCGGGACGTTCGCGGATCCGTTTGCGCCCGATGCGCACCAGTGTTTCCCGTTCGCCAAAGGTCAGTGCCTCGGTCGGGCAGGCCTCGACGCAGGCCGGCGGCTGACCGTTGACCAGGCGGGTGTCGTAACAGAAGATGCACTTCATGATGCGCGGCTCGAAAGGGCTCGAATAGTCGAAGGCCGGGATCGAAAACGGACAGGCGATCATACAGGTGCGGCAGCCGACGCAGACATCGGCATCGTAGATCACGGCGCCTTCCGGTGTCTTGGTATAGGCGTTGACGAAACAGGCGGTCAGACAGGCCGGTTCCAGACAGTGATTGCACTGGATCTTGCGAAACAGCGGATGGTCGGCCAGCTCCGTTTGGTAGCGGTTGACCACGGTATAGGCCCGATCGTCCGGGCGCCGCGGCTGGCCGTGCTGGTCCAGTTGAAAAACGGCTGGATCGTCAAAGCCGGTTTCCGGCGGCGGCAATCCCTGTTCTTTGTTGCAGGCCGCTTCGCAACTGCGGCAGCCGATGCACCTGGTCAAATCGACCAGGACCCCCTTGCTCTCCCGATAACCTTCGAATTCGCGGGCGGCGGCCTTGTCGGCGCGAGTAGTGAGCAGCGTTGCAGAAAACGCGGCTAGGCCGGTTCTCAGAAAGTTTCGACGGGACAACGGACCGTTCATGACAGGTTCCTCCCCCAGGTTCACGGTTTACTTTGATGACAATCAAGGCAGCCGGTCGGGCCGCCGATCGCTTCGTGGCAGGTGAGGCAGTTCAGATGGTAGGCCCCCTGCAGCCCGACGATGTCGAGGTGATAGCGGGTGGAATGCGCTTTCTGCTCGATCAGCTCTTCGGAAAACGGTTGTGCCGGATGGCAGGTTGCGCATGATACCGTCTCAGCTTCTTCACCGGCCTGGTGACAGGTCGCGCAGACCGGGTCGGACGGGGCTTGGCCGGTGGTGTGATGATGGCATTCGCTGCATGCCGCGTAGTCGGCATGCAGTTCATGGTCGAAGGCCACCTCTTCGTAACGGTCGCTGAGCACGTCGATATCCAGATAGTCGGGTGGCTCTGCGGCACTGCTCCTGCCGGCGGTGGTCAGAACAAAGACCAGGCCGAGCAGCGGGAGCATACCCCGGGAAACAGGCTGGTGACGGATATTCATGGCAGACTCCTCGCTAGCTGGGCACGATGTCCCATTTCTTGTGATGTTGCTCATGCTCATTGAGGTAGCAGCGGTGGATGATGTCCACCTCTTCGCTGTCCAGTGTTTCATTGACCAGCAATGCTTCGGCGAGCATATGCAGGAAATCGCTGTTGTCGTTGAGCACCTCCTTGGCGCTCTGGTAGCAGGAGAGGATGATATTTCTGATTTCCATATCGATCTCCCGCCGGGTCTCCTCGCTACGCTGCCAGTTGATGTCGCCCGGGTCGCCGGTTATCTGGTCGGCCAGGTCGCTGCAGGCCAGCGGGCCGATATGGCTGCTCATGCCGAAGGTGCAGACCAGGCGATAGGCGATCCGGCTGATCGACTGGAGGTCGTTGCTCGCGCCGGTGGTCAGGGTGCCGAAAATGATCTCTTCTGCCAGCCGGCCGCCGAGCAGGATCTTGATCTTGTTGATCAGGTATTCCCGGGAATAGGTGAGGTGCTCGTCGAACGGCAGTTGCTGGGTCAGGCCAAGTGCCTGGCCGCGCGGGATAATGGTGATTTTGTGCAACGGATCGGTCTCTGGTAGCAGGGCGGCAAGGACCGCGTGACCGGCTTCATGATAGGCCGTGAGTCGCCGGGCCTTTTCGCTGATCACAGCGCTCTTCCGCTCCAGCCCCATGATGATCTTGTCCTTGGCCTCTTCGAAATCGCTCAGGTCGATCAGCGACTTTCCCTTGCGCGCGGCAAGCAGAGCCGCCTCGTTGACCAGATTGGCGATTTCCGCCCCGCTGAAACCCGGTGTTCCCTTGGCCACCGCGGCAAAATCGACAGTGCCGCCGACGGCGACCTTGCGGCTGTGAACCGCGAGGATCTTTTCTCGTCCCCGGATGTCGGGCAGGGTCAGAGTGATGCGTCGATCGAATCGCCCCGGCCGGAGCAGGGCCGAATCGAGAATATCGGGACGGTTGGTGGCGGCGACGACGATCACCGTCTCATGGGAGGTGAAGCCGTCCATCTCGACGAGCAGCGCGTTTAAGGTCTGCTCCCGTTCGTCGTTGGACCCGCCCCGGGATTGGCCGGCTCGCCTGCCGCCGATGGCGTCGATTTCGTCGATGAAAATGATGCACGGGGCATTCTTTTTGGCTTCGGCGAACAGATCGCGAACCCGGGAGGCGCCGAGCCCGGCGAACATTTCGACGAAATCGGAACCGCCGAGGGAATAAAAGGGTACCGAGGCCTCGCCGGCAATGGCTTTGGCCAACAACGTCTTGCCGGTTCCCGGCGGCCCCTGGAGCAGCACGCCCTTCGGGATACGGCCGCCAAGGGCGCCGAATTTTTCCGGCTCTTTGAGAAAAGCGGTGATCTCTTTGAGTTCCTCCCGGGCCTCGGAGATCCCGGCCACATCATCGAACGAGACCCGAGTCGGGTTGCTGAGATTCCGCTGGTAGGTTTTGTTGCGGGCAAACTGCAATGACTGGTTGTTTCGCTTGCGGCTCAGAATCATCCAACCGCCGAGAATGAGCAGCACCAGCAACAGCTCCCTGATGAAGGCGCTGCCCCGGGATGCCGCTTTAGTGGTTATGTCCACCTGGTGTCGGCGCAGCAGGGGCATCAGCGAGGAGATATCGGGCGAATAGGTGGTGAATTGACGTTGCTGCCGATCGGTGCCGGTGATCACCCCGTCCTTGATGGTTACTTCGTTGATTTCACCCCGTTCCAGGTCGTCGAGAAAGGCGCTGTAGGAGCGTTCCGGCAGGCGGGTGCTGATATGATAGATATTGAAACCGATAAAAATAAGAATAGCTGTCAGGATCAGAGCCAGCAGAACGCGTACCGGAATATTCATGGCAGACCTCCGGCAGGGTGCGGCTCGCCGATTCTCGGTCGGCGGTTGCGGCCATTGTGCAGCAGCATGGCCTCGATGAGGCGGTCGAATATCAGGCGTCGGTCGGCCAGCAGAGCGCTGTTATTTCTGAAGCAGAACTCGTCGAGATGTTCCTGGAGACGGGCCGGCGAACACTTCGGACCCTGCTGCTCACGAAAGCCCGTGCAACAGCGGTTGATCGCTTCTCGGGCACGTTCCTGGTCGTTGCAGCCGGTTTCGACGAGATAGAGACGATCCGGCCGGTTCTGTAAACAAAAGAGCCGCCGGTCGGGGGCCAGGATGGTGCTGCCGGGATCGGTGGTGTTTTCAATGAACGCGACAAGCAGCGATTCTGTCGGGATCGCGCAGTGGGCCAAGTGGAGTCGGCCGGGCAGCCGGTGTTTCGGCTCCACCTCGATTGCGGCCAGCAGGTAGCGCCCGTGTGCTTCGTCACTGCCGAAATCGACAAAGCCGCAGTCCAGTTCGATCGTCCCCGAACACCGCTGTCGGTCTGCATTCTTCATCGCTCGCCTCAGGGTCTTCAGCCAGCTCCAGGCCGTTTGGTAGCTCTTCAGGCCCATATGTCGCTGCAGCGTCTTACCGGTCAGCTGCTGCGGCAGCGAGCTGAGCCACCAGAAGGCCTGGAGCCAGAAGGAAAGCGGCTTCTTGGTGCCGTGCAACAGGGTGCCGGTGGTAATTGATGTGGTTTTGCCGCAATTCCGGCAGGTAATCCGTGTTGCCGGCGGCCTGCGGCCGCCGCTGCGGCCGCAGGCGGGACAGATGAAATCCTGCGGCCAGCGAAGCAGGAAGAGATAGTGGGTGCACCATGTTTCGTCCCGCAGCAGAGCCGACCACCGGTTCTGGTCGTCAGGCAGGGGTGGAGCCTGTGGCATCGGGTCCCTCCATCGTTTCCGGCCGTTAAAGACTCGGCAGCTTTATCTCTGGCTGTGCATATTGGATGCCGGAGTGGCGGGAGCAGCCGTATTTCACGCTTGTTTTTGTCCGCCGCATGACGGGTTGCGATCTGACGGGTGCTGCGTGGCCGGGCGGTGAGGTTGTCCGCCACCCTTCGGGCCTGATTCTCCGGCCAGCCGGGCTGTCGCGAGGCAGCCTCCGAGAGAATCAACCAGCCCGGGGAGATGATTTTCATATAACGTCCATGACCGAAGGTCACAACGAACGATGAAAATCGGCGCCGTGGTTGGAAGATCCGGTTAGTGAAAGTGAGCGGGGGACAGGTTAAAACCTGTCCCGCCGATTTTCATATATTAAGAAAAAAGAGATGGAACTGGCGATCGGGCCACACTTGTGTGGCAGGAAACCACAGAAGTGTGGCAACAGAAGTGTTGCAACGAGTGTTGTCGTGGACGGTTATTCGAGGGAGAATGTCGAGAGATCGATATCGTATTCCTTGATCTTGCGATACAGTGTCGAACGGTCGATGCCGAGCAGCCGGGCGGCCTTGGCCTTGTTGCCGCCGCACTTGTTGAGCGTGCCGAGGATCCGCAGGGCGGCTGAACCGAGTTTGTCGGCGGCCTGATCGTCCGTTGGCGGGGCCTCATGCTTTGTCAAACGGGTTGCCGTGTCAAAACGGGGCGTTGTATCAAAAGAGGGTGTCATGTCGCTGTGATCATCCGGTTCCGCAAGGTCCTGCGGCAGGTCCTTGATGGTGATGGTGACGCCCTGGCAGAGGACCACCGCCCGTTCGATCAGGTGTTCCAGTTCGCGGACGTTGCCCGGCCAGTGATGGCTGGTCAACACTTTGAAGGCGTTATCGGACAGGCCGTTGATCGGTTTATGCAGCTTTTCCGAGAATTTCTTGACGAAATGGCCGGCCAGCAACAAAATGTCGCCGTTTCGTTTCCGCAGCGGCGGCAGGTGGATATCGATAACGCGAAGGCGGAAGTAGAGGTCTTCACGAAAGGTTCCCTGCTGCACCTTTTCCCGCAGATCCACGTTGGTTGCGGTAATCACCCTGGTGTCGACGGTCATCGGCGTGTCGCTGCCCACCGGGTAGAAGGTCCGTTCCTGCAGAAAGCGCAGCAGACGGAGCTGGGTCATCGCCGAGATCTCGCCGATCTCATCGAGAAACAAGGTGCCGCCGTCGGCCTGCATGATCAGGCCGCGCCGGTCCTTGTCGGCTCCGGTGAACGAGCCTTTTTTGTGGCCGAACAGTTCGCTTTCCAGCAGATTTTCCGGGATGGCCGTGCAGTCCACCTTGATCAGCGGCATGGTGCGCCGGCTGGATTCAAGGTGCAGGGCTTCGGCCGCCAGTTCCTTGCCGGTTCCCGATTCGCCGGTGATCAGGACCGTGGTGTCGACCCGGCCGACGTTTTCGATCATCGTGTAGACTGCCTGCATCACATCGCTGCTGCCGAGGAACCGGTGGAAGCTGCTCCGGCGGCTGCGCTGCTGCTCGCCGCAGACGGACATGTCACGAATGACGATGACGGCGCCATGATGCTGCGCCCCGCCCTCGGCAAACGGTGACGTGCAGATGCTCAAGATTTTCGGTTTGTTGTCGATGGTGTTGCATTCGAAACGATGTTCGACGACGTCCTCACCGGTCTGCAGGACACGCAGCAGGTCGGTGCGCAGTGTCGAAAATTCACTGGAGCGGATGGAGGAATTGAGGTTCGCTCCTTCCTCGAAGCCGGGCAGCAGGTCGGCAAACAGTTGGCGAGCGGCGGCGTTGAGGTTGATGATATTCAGTTGGTCATCGACGATGACGATGGCATCGGCGACGCTTCTGAAAACCGTGTCGAGCAGCAGCCGGTAGCGCTCTCGCTCCTCTTCCGCCCGGACCTTCAATCGCTCCAGGTGGCGCTGTCGAAGGACGAGCCGCACCGAACGCAGCAGCGCATCCTTGTCGACGGGCTTGACGATATAGTCGAAGGCGCCGTAGCGTACGGCCTCGGCGGCGGTGTCGACGTCCGGGTAACCGGTGATGATGATAAAGGGGCTGTCGATGCCGTTTTGCCGCGCCTTCTTCAGGAGTTCGATGCCGGATGCGTCACGCAGCACGATATCGGAGATAACCAGGTCGACCGGCGTGGAAGAGAGTGTCGCAAAGGCCTGGTCGAAGTCGGCCGCGGTCAGGACCGGGTCGTATCCTTCCCGGGACAGAAAGAAATGAAAGGTCTCCCGGAGGCTGGCCTCATCATCGACCACCAGAATCGCTCCCGTTCCGTCGTGTTTTTCCGTCATGTTTGTTCCTCCTTGCCTCGTTTCCGGCGGCCGGATCGTGCCGAATTCGCGGAGCGGGCCTTGCTGCCGGTCAAGAGAAGGTGCTCTGGTCGCGGAAAACGACCACGGCCCCTTTGATCATCGAATGCTCGATGATCGGCGTACTGACATATTCGACCGGAAAACAGGTGCCGTCCTTGGTCCAGAACACGTCATCGGAACTGAAATGGACGATGCCGTCCTGAAATGCCTGGCGGATCGGACATTCTTCCGGATCATGCGGACTGCCGTCGGCATGGCTGTGGTGGACCAGTTCATGATGGTTCCTGCCGATCATTTCTTTCCGCTGCCAGCCGAGCATCAGCGCGGCGGCGGTATTGACGAAAGTCAGCTTGCCGTCGGTATCAAGGCCGAAAATACCCTCGCCGGCCGAATTGAGAATCAACTCCATTTGTTTCTGCAATTCCTTGCTCCGCGTTTCGGCCTGCAGCCTCTCGGCAATCTCCCTGTTGAGCGAGGCGTTGACCACGGAGATTTCAAACGTGCGTTTCTCGATGGTCTTTTCCAGGTTGAAGCGGATGTCGGAGAGCTCCGCCTCCCGTCGGCTCAACTCTGCCTGGACGGTCTCGATCCGCTTGCGCAGCGAGGAGATGATCGACAGCAGCGCGAGCAGCGTCGCGCAGAACAGGGCTATCGTCGCGGCGGCGGGACCGATCAGGGTGTTTTCCGGGAGATCACCGCTTCCCCGGACAAGGTAGGCGGGGGTTACCAGTAAAAGTGTGTAAACGCCGAGGACGAGCCCGACCAGAACGGTGTTTCGATGGTAACGTATCATAGCGTTCCTCCTTCGCCGGCAACCACCGGCAGATCGACCTGAATCGACGTGTGCGAGCCGTAGCGGCTCTTGATGTGCAGATAACCGCCGTTGTCCCTGATCAGTCCGTAGCTGATGCTCAGGCCGAGGCCGGTGCCCTGGCCATCCGGTTTGGTTGAGAAAAACGGTTCAAGGACCCGATCGATCAGCCGGTGTTCGATACCGGAGCCGAAATCCGTGATGGTTGTTCGGACGTAGGGCGTCCGGCCATGGTGAGTCATCGTTCCCTTGAAGATGATTTTCTTGTTCTGGTGTTTTGTGCCGTATCGTTGGTTAAGGGCGTATCTGCTGTTGCTGATGATGTTGAGAAACACCTGCTGCACCTGGGATGCGTTGCAATAGATCAGCGGCAGCGGGATGTCGAATTCGAATGCAAGGCGGATATCATCTTTTTGCAGCTGGTGCTTGACCAACTCGATGCAGTCGTGCAGCAGGTCCCGGCAGTTGACCGGCTCCGGCTCCTCGACTTTTGGCCGGGAGAAATCGAGCAGATTCTTGACGATACCGGCGATTCGTTTGCTCTGATCGATGATTCGGCCGGCTATCTGTTCGCCTTGGCCATCCAGGGAGAGATCGCGCAGCATCTGGGCATAGTTGAGGATGCCGTTGATCGGGTTGTTGATTTCGTGGGCGACGCCGGCGGCCAGTTCGCCAAGGGAGGCGAGTTGCGCCGCCCTGATCGCCTCTGCCTTATGGCGCTCTTCCTCGGTCATGTCGCGGGCGACGAGCAGGGTCATCTTTTCGTTGACCGAGGTGTTCGGGCACGGACTGATGGTGAGCAGATAGTCGCCGTGCAGGCCGTTGAGTTCGGTATGCAGAATGCGGCTCTTGCCGCTTTTAACAATTGTCTCCAGCGGGCAGACGCTTTCGCGTGTGCGGCCGCCGTGCAGGATAACGCAGACCGATTGGCCGATAACCTCTTCGCGGCTCTTGCGGGAGGCGGACAAGGTGGCATGGTTGGCGTCGAGAATGACGCCGTCGCGGCTGACGATCAGAGCCGGGTCCTGAATGGTGGTAAAAATGTTTTTCCACTTGGCGACGGTACTGTCGTAGAGGCGGTCGGCCGCCAGCCGGTCGGTGATATCCAGGCCGAAGAGGACCATGCCGACGGTCCCCCGGTCGATGTCGGGTTTGATCGAACTGTGCCAGTCGATGGTGCGCAGGGTTCCGTCCCTGGTCAGCAGCGGCGCCCGAAAACTGAGATTGCGGCGGTCGCTTTTCAGCAGCTCGGAAAACAGATTTTGATAATGAATCCGGGTTTCCGGAGACAGAAGCACGTCGACCCAGTAGCGGTCGAGCACCTCCTGCTGGCGATAGCCGCTGATTCTCTCGGCTTCGGTATTAAATCGCAGGATCTTGCCGCAGGGCGTGACCGAGACCATCAAGGCCTGGATGGAATCGATGATCTCGGTGCTGAAATCACGCTCGTACTGGAGCAGCAGGGAAACATTGTGGGCGTAGAGGGCCAGGGACAGATCGATGACGGTGCCGTCGAGGAAATCGAGTTCCGATTTCGGGAAGCCGTTGTGCTCGGATGAATAGACGGTAATGGTCCCATACACCTGATCGAGGTGGGCCAGCGGCCAGCAACCGGCCGAGTGAAACGAGATTTCACCGGGCAGCAGCGGAATATGCAGCGGCGGATCGATGTTTTTGAGGATGATCCGCCGGCGTTTTTCGATGGCTTGCCGGGCCGGCGCAACGATCGGTTCTTCGAGCAGCACCTGTTTGCGGAACAACTCCCTGCTGCCGTCCGGTCGCAGCAGCGGCAGAAAGAAGACGAGCGGCACCAATTGTTTTTCCTCGGCATCGTATCGTCCGACCCAGCCGCCGCAGAACTCGCTGTTGAGCAGCATGATCTCGCCGCAGCGGGTCAATATTTCGCTGCGGCTCAGATTGGTCAGATCGGTGTTGCTCAAACGGTTGATGGCCCGCAGCACCTTGGTGCGGCGCATCATAACCTGGTTGCCGTGAGCAGCCCGCTGTATCCTTGCCGGGGACATCGTCGGTATTCCCCCTGTGCCGGTCTGTTTCAGCCACGAAACCGTGGCATGCCCTGTTGTGATAGGGGTGCTTGCCTAGTATACCACACAATTGTGGCAGGCGGATATCGGTTCCCCTTTCTGCCCTTTTTATGCAACTTTCGCACCGGCAGGGAACATATTTTGTTGATTTGTGGCGAGCGACATTACCGTGCTGCGCCACACCGGTACAGCGTTGCCGAGGTACCGGTCGGCGTGGACAGAGCATCCATGAGGTCCGGGCGGGCAGGTCCGACCGCCGGGCGGGGATGCTGCCCGGGTGGGGAGAAGATCAGGAGGGTTTGGGGAGGTAGGGGGTCATGTCCTTGATATAGTGGGTCATTACTTTATAACGATTGCGATTCAAGGCGGCCACCGCGCGGGCGCCGTCATCACCGGGAAGCCTGATGATCATCTGGTGAATTCCCGGATGGTTGCGCAACGGCCAGGTCACCAGGCTCTGGATGTTGATGTCGAGATCCCGCAGAATGGCACTGACCTCGGCAATGGTGCCGATGCGGTCTTCGACCAGGACGCTGATGCGCACCGACTCCTCGTTCATGCCGATGGCCTCGAGCAGGACGTGCATCACGTCGGTGCTGGTGATGATGCCGACCAGCTCGCCCTTGTCCATGACCGGCAGAGAATTGATATTGTTGCTCTGCATGATCAGGGCGGCCCGCTCGATAGTCGTTTCCGGGGTTACGGTGACGATGGTCTTGATCATGATCATCTTGACCAGGATCTTGTCGAGCAGGTATCCCAGTTCGTGAGCGCTCAGAGAGATTGCCGGTGATGCCCAGTGTTGCCTGAGGTCGCGGTCGGACAGCAAGCCGACCAGTTTGCCCTTGTCGTTGACCACCAGCAGGTGGTCGATCTTTTTCTCCTCGATCAGTTTTCGCGCCTGAACGAGGGTCGCTTCGGGCGAGACGGTAATCAGATCGGTACGCATGATCCGGCCGATATACATGTCATCCTCCTGGTTGATCGCAAGCGGGGTCGCACCGGGGCGATACGGGGCGATTGCAGCTCCATTATACGGTATCGCCGCGGGAAAGAAAACTGCTTTGACAGGGGGTGAAGCACGCTGCATGAAGATATTTTGCCGGGGCGGGCAGTGGTGCCGGGCGCGTGCTGCGCGGCAAAAAAAACTTGCCGGAAATCCTGATTTCAGAGTAGTTTCCTAGGTCATCCCAAGAACCGGCCCGCATCGGGTCGATATCTCATCAATCACGGCAATAAAGGAGTGGAACAAGTCGGTGCTCATGACTCAGCGTAACGCAGATATAACGATGTGGCTGTCGGGAAACGAGGCGATAGCCCTCGGCGCCTGGGAAGCGGGTGTGCGGGTCGCCTCCGGGTATCCCGGCACGCCGTCGACGGAAATCATGGAACACCTCTCCGGCTACGACGGGGTGTATACGGAATGGGCGCCGAACGAAAAGGTGGCCCTCGAGGTGGCGATCGGCGCTTCGTTCGCCGGGGGACGAGCCCTGGCGACCATGAAGCATGTCGGGGTCAACGTCGCCGCCGATCCGCTGTTCACCGCGGCCTATACCGGCGGTCGGGGCGGTCTGGTGATTCTGACCGCCGACGATCCGGACATGCATTCCTCGCAAAACGAGCAGGATAACCGCAATTACGCATTGGCCGCCAAGTTGCCGATGCTCGAACCGAGCGATCCGGCCGAGTCCCGCGATTTCATGGCGCGGGCCTTCGCCTTGAGCGAGCAACTCGACACCCCGGTCCTGCTGCGGATCACCACCAGGATCGCCCATGTCAAAGGTGTTGTCGCCGGCCCCGGCGAGCGGTGGGAGGCGCCGGTTGAGCCCGGAATCGAGAAACATCCGGAAAAATTCGTGATGCTGCCGGCCATGGCCCGCAAGCGCCGGCTCTATGTCGAAGAGCGGATGACACGGTGCCGGGAGCCGGCCGAGAGCGACCCCGACAACCGGGTCGAGGAAGGAGACCGCAGTCGCGGCTTCATTACCTCGGGGGTTTCCTATCTCTACGTCAAGGGTGCCTTTCCCGAGGCCGCCGTGCTCAAACTCGGTATGTGCTGGCCGCTGCCCGAACAAAAGATCAGGGATTTTGCCGCGTCGGTGGAGACGCTCTATGTGGTCGAGGAACTCGATCCGTTTCTTGAGACGCAGATCAAGGCCATGGGCATCGCCTGCCACGGCAAGGACCTGATCCCGGCCATCGGCGAGTTGAACACGGCCATCGTCCGCCGGGCCATCGACCCCGAGCGAGACACCGCCGAGTTGTTTGAGCCGGTAGAGCTGCCGCCGCGGCCGCCGAACATGTGCCCCGGCTGCCCGCACCGCGGTATCTTTTTCAACTTGTCGCGCCTGAAGATCTTCGTCTCCGGTGATATCGGCTGCTATACCCTCGGTTTTCTGCCGCCGCTCAACGCGCTGGATGCAACGGTCTGCATGGGTGCATCGATCCCGATGGCGCACGGTATGGTCAAGGCCATCGGTGACGGGGCGCATGACAAGGTGGTGTCGGTAATCGGGGATTCGACTTTTGTTCATTCCGGCATCACCGGCTTGATCAACTCGGTCTATAACGGTTCCGCCGCAACGTTGATCATTCTCGACAACCGCATCACCGCGATGACCGGCCAGCAGCCCAACCCGTCATCGGGTACGTCGATCAAAGGCGAGCCGGCCCGGTCGCTCGATCTCGAAGCGCTGTGCCGGGCCATCGGCGTAAAACATGTCCGGGTGGTCAACCCGCACGAAGTTCCGGAGTGTCGTAAGATCATCAAAGAGGAGGTCGAGCGCGATGAGATGTCGGTGATCATCGCCCGGGCGCCCTGTGTCTTGCTGCCGGAGCTGAAGCTGCGCACGCCGGTCGGCTACTACACCAATATCGATAATTGTGTTGGTTGTACGTCCTGCATCCGGCTCGGATGTCCGGCGATCAGCTGGACTCCGTTTGGCGAGGGCGAGGCCGAGGCGAGGGGATACAAGAAGAGCCAGAAAGGGTATTCGCAGATCGACGAGGTATTGTGCAATGATTGCGGTCAGTGTGCCTCCCTGTGTAAATTCAACGCCATTACCAGAGGGGAAGCGAAATAATGAGCGATAACAAAAACATCCTTTTTTCCGGGGTGGGCGGTCAGGGCATCCTGCTGGCCAGTGAAATCACCGCCCAAGCGTTGCTGGCAGTCGGTTTTGACGTGAAAAAAAGCGAGGTGCACGGCATGGCCCAGCGCGGCGGTTCGGTAACGGCGCAGCTGCGTTACGGGACCAAGGTTTATTCGCCGCTGATCGATCCCGGCCGTGCCGACATTCAGATGGCCTTTGAAATGATGGAAGCGGTGCGCTACCTGCCATATCTCCATCGGGGCAGCACGGTAATCGTCAACACCCAGCAGATCCTGCCACCGTCGGTGGCTACCGGGCAGGCGCTTTATCCGGAGAACGTGCTTGACGAACTGCGGTCCCGCGATATCGAGGTCATCGCCGTCGATGCCTTTACCATCGCCCGTGAGGCCGGCGAAGTGCGCACCGCCAACGTAGCCCTGGTCGGCGCCCTGTCGGTGCATCTGCCGGTTGACGAGCAGAAGTTTCGAGATATTATCGAGAGTCGGGTACCGGAGCGGTTTCGCGCCGAAAACATGCAGGCCTTCGCGGCCGGCCGGCAGGCTGGACGCCGGCAAGAGTCGTGAGCAGAGGAGCGGGTATGGCAAGCAACGCGACGACATATTGGGAAGCGGAGATGGAAACCCTGCCGCGGGCCGGCCTGGAGTCGATTCAGCTGCGGCGCCTGCAGCATCTCATCGAGCGGGTGTATCGGACGGTGGAGCCGTATCGCCGGAAAATGGACGCGGCCGGCGTCAAGCCGGAGGATATTCGCAGTTTGGCCGATCTGGCCAACCTGCCGTTTACCTTGAAAGAGGATCTGCGGGACAACTACCCGTTCGGGATGTTCACGGTGCCGCTTGACGAGGTGGTCCGGGTCCATGCCTCGTCGGGCACCACCGGCAAACCCACCGTGGTCGGCTACACCAAAAAAGATATCGACACCTGGGCCAACCTGATGGCCCGAGCCCTGGCCTGTGCCGGCACGAGCAGCGGCGACATGGTGCACAACGCCTACGGCTACGGCCTGTTCACCGGCGGTCTCGGCGCCCATTACGGCGCGGAAAAGCTTGGCGCAACGGTCATCCCGGTCTCCGGCGGCAACACCAAGCGGCAGATTACCATCATGAAGGATTTCGGCTCGACGGTCCTGCTGTCGACCCCGTCGTATGCGCTGAATCTGGCTGAGACCATGGAGGAAATGGGTATCGATCCACAGGACCTGGCGCTGCGCGTCGGTATCTTCGGCGCCGAGCCGTGGAGCGAGAACATGCGCGAGGAAGTGGAGCGCAAGCTCAATCTGCGGGCGGTCGACATCTACGGCCTCTCCGAGGTGATCGGTCCCGGCGTGGCCATGGAATGTCTGCGGACCACCAAGGGGATGCATATCTTCGAGGACCATTTTCTGCCGGAGATCATCGACCCGGCCACCGGAGAGGTCCTGCCGCCCGGCGAGCAGGGTGAGCTGGTCTTCACCACGCTGACCAAGCAGGCTTTTCCGGTGATCCGTTACCGGACCAAGGATATCTCCAGCCTCTGCTACGACACCTGCGAATGCGGGCGGACCCTGGTACGGATGGGCAAGGTCACCGGCCGCACCGACGATATGTTGATCATCCGCGGCGTCAATGTCTTTCCGTCCCAGGTCGAGCACGTGCTGATCGGTATCGACGGGGTCGAACCGCACTATCAGATCATTGTCGAGCGGGACGGGTCGATGGATACGATGACCGTCGAGGTCGAGATCAGCGACCAGGTATTCAGCGACGAGATCAAGCAGCTCGAACGACTGACCGGGCAGATCACCCATGATATCAAAGACATTCTCGGCGTCACCTGCCGCGTTAAGCTTGTTAACCCGCGAGCGATCCAGCGCAGCGAAGGCAAGGCGCAGCGCGTTATCGACAAACGCAAAATTTGAGTTCGGGAGGAGCGACCATGCGCGTTGAGCAGATTGCAGTCTTTCTGGAGAACAGGTCGGGACGACTGGCGGAGATCACCTCGATCCTGGCGGGCAACGGTATTAATATCCGTGCTCTGTCGGTGGCCGACACTGCCGATTTCGGTATCCTGCGACTGATCGTCGACAAGGTGGAAGCCGCTGAACAGGCCTTGCGGGCTGCCGGTTTTACGGTGGGCAAGACCAATGTTATCGCCGTCGAGGTACCCGATCGTACCGGCGGGTTGGCCATGGTACTGAAAAGCATCAAAGAGGCCAATCTCAACGTCGAGTACATGTACGCCTTTGTCAACAAGACCGGTGAAAACGCGGTGTTGATCTTTCGCTTCGAGGAGATGGATCGTGCCATTGAAACCTTGCTCAAGGACGGCTTCACGATCCTGGAGAGTCAGCAGATCTATAATATCTAGCAGGTGACGATGGCCGCTTCGCCTCGGGATCCGGCGAAGCGAGCGTTCTTGGGCTGGCAGAAGAAGAGCGATGCCGATCATGATACCGAGGCGTCGGTCGACATGTTCCGGTAGTACCGCCCCGGCAGCGATGTTCGGTACTCCTGGAAAACAGGGATGAAAGCCGTGTAGTGACCGGGCTGTGTCGTCGGCTTTCAACAGCAAGAGGGGAGAGAATATATGAAAGCGTGTCGCATGATGTTGGTCGTCCTGGCGTTGAGCCTGATCGCGGCTCCGGCCGTAATCGCTGAAACCTTGAAAGTTGGCGCGATTCTGGCGGTTACCGGACCGGCGGCGTTTCTCGGTGGACCGGAATCGCGGACCATCGAGATGCTTGCCGACGAAGTCAATCGGGCCGGCGGCGTCAACGGCAAGAAGATCGAGCTGATCATCAAGGACTCCGGCGGCAGTCCGGAAAAAGCCATCTCCTTTGCCAAGCAGCTGATCGAGGAAGAGCAGGTGGTGGCCGTAATCGGACCATCCACTTCCGGCGAGTCGATGGCCGTCAAGAAGCTCTTCGAGGGGAGCCGTACTCCGTTGCTTTCCTGTGCCGCCGCCGAGGTTATCGTCAACCCGGTGGCCAGCTACGTCTTCAAGACTCCGCAGAGCGACTCTTTTGCCGTCAAGCGGATCTTCATGACCATGCAGGAGATGGGGATCAGCACGATCGCGGTCCTTGCCGGCAACACCGGTTTCGGCAAGGCGGGCAAGGAGCAGTTGCAGGCTATCGCCCCGACCATGGGCATCGAGATCGTCGAGGCCGAGGTCTACGACAAGGATGCCAACGACCTGTCCGCGGTGGTGGCCAAGATCAAAGCCAATGAGGATGTACAGGCGGTGGTCAACTGGTCGATCGTACCGGCCCAGGCCATTGTTGCCAAGAATATGCGTCAGGCCGGCTGGGATGTACCGCTCTTTCAGAGTCACGGCTTCGGTAATATCAAGTATGTCGAGTCGGCCGGCGTGGCGGCCGAGGGGATCATTTTCCCGGCCGGCCGTCTGCTGGTGGCCGACGAACTGTCCGCCGATCACCCGCAGAAGCAATTGCTGACCAAGTACAAGGCCGATTATGAAGGAAAATTCCAGGAGCAGGCATCCACCTTCGGCGGCCATGCCTACGATGCCTTCATTATCCTGATGGCCGCCATTGACAACGGCGGTACGGATCAGCAGTCGATTCGCGACGAGATCGAAAAAATCCAGGGGTTGCCCGGTACCGCCGGGATATTCAATTTTTCCGCCGCCGATCATAACGGACTCGATCTCGATTCTTTCGAGATGATTACCGTCAAGGACGGCGCCTTCGTCCCCTATGTACGGCAGTAAGCAGCATCCAGGGATGAAAAATGTATTGACCGGTCTCGCCGGACACCATGGAATCGCAGTTTTCCGTTTTGCGGTGTTCGGCGTCTTCGGACGCAGGCGGGAGCGATGACCCTGGAACTCTTTATCCAATATCTCTTTGCCGGAATTACCTATGGCTCGATCTATGCGATCGTCGCCATCGGCTTTAATATCATTTACAACACCACCGGCATCATCAATTTCGCCCAGGGCGAGTTCGTCATGCTCGGCGGCATGATCTCTATCACCTTGCTGCCGATCATGCCGTTGCCGCTGGCCATCGGTGCGGCGGTCGCTCTGACCATGCTCTACGGGGCACTGCTGGAGATCTGTTTTATCCGCTGGCTGGACAATCCCGGCGTGCTGCGCATGATCATCATCACCATCGGTCTGTCCATACTGACCCGCGAGGCCGCCCTGCATGTCTGGGGCGAGTCGATCCGGTCGCTGCCGTATTTTGTCGGCAACGAGATCAGCTCCGTCAACGTGCTTGGTGCCCGTGTGTCACCGCAGGTGTTCTGGGTAATCGGCGCCTGCGGCCTGATGGTCGCGTTTCTCAGTGTCTTTTTCCAGGGAACGTCGGTGGGCCGGCAGATGCGGGCCTGCGCCGCCAACCGCAAGGCGGCCGTGCTCTGCGGCATCAATACCCGCGACATGGTGACCTTCTCCTTCGTGCTCAGCGCCGGTATCGGGGCGCTGGCCGGCTGCGTCATGTCGCCGATCACCTCGACCGCCTACGACAACGGCACCGGCCTGGCCATCAAGGGATTCACCGTGGCCATCCTCGGCGGGCTCGGCAATTCCGCGGCGGCGGTGACGGCCGGTCTGCTGCTCGGGATTCTTGAGGCGTTTTCGGTGTCGGTGGTGCCGCTGGCCTTCCAGGATGCCATTGCCATCACCATCCTGCTGCTCATTTTGTTTGTTCGCCCGCACGGCTTGTTCGGTTCCCGGGCGGCCGCCGGTTTGAAGGAGTTCTAGCGATGCGGCGCCTTCTTCCTCTGCTGCCGCTGGTGATCCTGGTGATCACCATCCAGCTCTTGACCGACTGGACGGATACCAGGTATTACCTGACCCAGTTGACCATGGCGGCCTACTATTCGCTGCTGATCATCGGACTCTGCGCGTTGATGGGCTATACCGGCCAGATTTCGCTCGGCCACGCCGGCTTTTTCGCCATCGGCGGGTATTTCTCCGCCGCGCTGACCACCAGGAATCTGGCGCTCTTTCAGGATCAGGCCTTTTATCGGCTGCTCGAGCAGGCCGGCATCCTGGCGACCGGGCAGGATATCTACGGTGCTGAACTGGTGGTCGTCGCCCCCTGGGCGGCCTGCCTGGTCGCGATTATCGCGGCGGCTTTGATCGCCTGGCTGCTCGGCATTCCGGTGCTCAAGCTGAAAGGGCACTACCTGGCCATGGCGACGCTCGGTTTCGGCATCATTATCTACCGCATCGTGCTGGCCAGCGAATATTTCGGCGAGGCCGACGGTATTTCCGATGTACCGCCCTTCCTGCTGCCGTTCGGTCTGGAGGTCAGCGGCAGTTTCGCCGCCCGGGAAGCAAATTATTATATCGCCTGGGGGCTGCTGATCATCGGTCTGGTCCTGCTCAGGAACCTGGTTGACAGTCGGGTCGGCCGGGCGCTTCGCTCCATTCACGGCTCCGAGGAGGCGGCCGGGTCGATGGGTGTCGACACGGCCCGCTGCAAACTCCACGTCTTTGTCCTGTCCGCGGTTTTCGCCGCGGTTGCCGGAGTTTTTCTGACCCACTACAACGGCGGTATCGGCCCGTCGGAGGCCGGGGTAATGAAGTCGGTGCGCTATGTGGCGATCGTCGCGGTCGGCGGCATGACTCATCTCTGGGGCGCTCTGGTCATGGGGGTGGTGCTCAACTTCCTGTCGCTGCGCGGCGTGTTCGGCAGCTATGATGATGCGGTGTTCGGCCTGATTCTGATCACCATCATGCTGTTTGCCCCGAACGGTATCCTGAGCCTGAATTATACCGCTCTACTCGATTTCTTCCGCCGCCGCGGACGCCGGGCAAACGAGCCGGGAGGGCACCACTGATGGCCTTGCTGGCAGTCTCGGATCTGGGAAAAAAGTTCGGCGGCCTGCAGGCGGTCAGCGAGGTTTCCTTTGCGGTCGAGCGCGGGGCGATCAAGGCGGTGATCGGACCCAACGGGGCCGGCAAGACCACCCTGTTCAACCTAATCACCGGTTCACTGGCGCCCACGTCGGGATCGGTGCTGCTTGACGGCCGCGATATTACCGGCCGCAAGCCCCATCAGATCGCCTCATTCGGGGTTGCCCGGACCTTTCAGAACATCAAGCTGTTCCCCGGCATGACGGTGCTGGAGAACGTGATGATCGGCCGGCATATCAGGAGCTGCGGCGGTTTCATCGCCTCGATGCTCCACCTCCCCTCGGTCTTGGCCGAAGAACAGCGAATCCGGCAGGCGGCTCTGGAGCGCCTGGAAATGCTTGGCATTGCCGAGTTGGCCGAGGTCGAGGCCACCAGCCTGGCTTTTGGCCAGCAGCGGGCGGTCGAACTGGCCCGGGCGCTGGCCATGGAACCGGAACTGCTGCTGCTCGACGAGCCGGCGGCCGGTCTCAATATCTATGAGACCGCCGAGGTCGGCCGGCTGATCAGCTCGATTCGGCAGCTCGGCATTACCGTGGTGCTCGTCGAGCATGACATGTCGCTGGTGATGGATATATCCGATGAGATCGTCGTGCTCAGTTTCGGGCGAAAGATCGCCGAAGACGTGCCGGAGGCGATCCAGCGCAACGAAGAAGTAATCAAGGTGTATCTCGGGGAGTAGCGGTCAGGTCATGCTGAAAATCAGAAATCTCTCCTCCGGCTATGGCAAGCTCAAGGTTCTCAAGCAGATCTCCATGCACGTCAAGGCGGGAGAGATCGTTGCCATCATCGGTGCCAACGGCGCCGGCAAGACGACCCTTTTGACCACGATAGCCGGACTCTTGCGCGCGACCTCGGGCGAGATCGAATTTCGCGACCGGCCGATCACCATGCTGGCCGCGCAGAAGATTCCGGCACTCGGCTGCGTGATGGTGCCGGAGGGCCGGCAGGTGTTCGCGCCGCTGTCGGTGGAGGAAAACCTGATTTTGGGCGGCCATGTGCTCCGGCGGCGGGGTCGGCAGCTGGTTGCCGAGCAGCTGGCCCACCAGTATGAGTTGTTCCCGATCCTGCACCAGCGGCGGCAGCAGCTGGCCGGCACGCTGTCCGGCGGGGAGCAGCAGATGTTGGCCATGGCCCGGTCCCTGATGTCGAAGCCGTCGCTGATCATGATGGACGAGCCGTCCACCGGCCTCGCTCCGCTGATCGTTCAGGAGATTTTCCGGGTTATCGTCCGGCTGCGTGAAGAAGGCAATACGGTACTGCTCGTCGAACAGAACGCCAAGGCGGCCCTGTCCATCGCCGATCGCGGCTACGTGCTGGAAACCGGCAAGGTGATACTACAGGGGACCGCCGAGGACCTGCTGGCCAATCGCGATGTGCAGCGGGCCTATCTGGGGCGGGAGCGGATCCACTAGCCGCCGGCGGGCGCCGGTTTGCAGGCTGATACGAAGAGATGGAGTGAGAAGATGTTCTGGGAAGAAGAGAGGGAGTGCATCGCGCGAGACGAACTCGAGCAATTGCAGCTGGAGCGGCTCCAGGCGACATTGTACCGGGTCGGCACCCATGTGCCGTTTTATCGCAACAAGTTCTTCGATATGAAACTCGATTACGAGTCGCTCGGTTCGCTCGACGATCTGCGCCGGCTGCCGTTCACCACCAAGCAGGACCTGCGCGACAATTATCCCTACGGCCTGTTTGCCGTGCCGCTACGCGACGTGGTCCGGATTCATTCTTCATCCGGGACCACCGGCATGGCGACCGTGGTCGGTTATAGCGGCAACGACATCCGCACCTGGTCGAACCTGGTTGCCCGCATTCTCACCGCGGCCGGAGTGACCAAGGACGATGTGATCCAGATCGCCTTCGGCTACGGCCTGTTTACCGGCGGCTTCGGCCTCCATTACGGGGCGGAACGGCTCGGCGCGTCGGTTATTCCGATCTCCGCCGGCAATACCCGGCGGCAGATCCAGATCATGCAGGACTTCAAGACCACGGCCCTGGTCTGCACGCCGTCCTACGCACTGAAAATGGCCGATGTGATGATGGATATGGGCATCAACCCGAGCGGGTTGTCGCTGAAATATGGCCTGTTCGGCGCCGAGCCCTGGTCCGAGCGGATGCGCCGGCAGATTAACGAGCGCCTCGGCATCATCGCCACCGACAACTATGGCCTCTCCGAAGTGATGGGGCCCGGCGTGGCCGGGGAATGCCTTGAATGCAACGGACTGCACGTCAACGAGGATCACTTCCTGGTCGAGATCCTCGATCCGGAAACCCTGGAGCCGGTTGCCCCCGGTGAGATCGGCGAGTTGGTCATCACCACGCTGACCAAGGAGGCGTTTCCGGTGATCCGCTATCGCACCCGGGACCTGACCCGGCTGCTGCCCGAGCCGTGTCCCTGCGGGCGCACGTTGCAGCGGATCCAGCGTATCACCGGCCGGACCGACGACATGCTGATCATCAAGGGAGTCAACGTCTTTCCGATGCAGATCGAAGCCATCCTGTTCGATATCGAAGGAACGCAGCCCCACTATAACCTGGTCATCGAACGGCAGCAGAACGAGGATCGCATGACCGTTCTCGTCGAGGTCGTCGAATCACTCTTTTTCCATGAGATGAAGAAGCAGCGCCAGGTTATCGAGCAGATCAAGAAACGGCTGGCCACGGAACTCGGGGTCAGCGTCGAGGTCAAGCTGGTCGAGGAGCGGAGCCTGGAGCGGTTCAACGGCAAAGGCGCCCGGATCATCGACAAACGTGAACTCTAGGAGTGCCCGACCATGACCACGAAAGCCTGGCAGCGTGCCCACGATCGGGCGGCCGATACGCCGAGACCGTTTCGCGTCGAGCCGGATATCCAGCCGCAGTCCTATGCCTCGCTGCTTATCAGCACCGGCGCCACCCAGGTGGTCTGTGCGGTCAGCCTGGAAGATAAGGTGCCGCCGTTTCTGGAAAACACCGGTCAGGGCTGGATCACTGCGGAATATGCAATGTTGCCGGGTGCGACCTCGTCCCGAAATCGCCGGGAAGCGGCGGGGCGATCCGGGCGGAGTATGGAGATTCAGCGTTTGATTGGCCGCAGCCTGCGGCAGATGGTCGATCTTACCCGGCTCTGCCCCTATACACTGCGGGTCGATTGCGATGTTCTCAACGCCGACGGAGGGACGCGCACGGCCGCGATTACCGGGGCGGCGCTGGCGGTGCGGTCGGCCATCGTCAGGATGGTGCGTGAACAGCGGTTGGGGTGTCTGCCGCTGCTGCGGCCGGTGGCGGCGGTTTCGGTCGGCCTGGTGGATGGCGAGGTGCTGCTCGATCTCGACTATCGTGAAGACGCCCGGGCCGAGGCGGACGGCAACTTCGTGATGGCCGGCAGTGACTGGGTCGAGATCCAGGTGTCCGCCGAGGGGCGGCCGCTCACCGACGCTGAGTTCGGCCTGATGAAGGATGCTGCCCGGGTCGGCATTGAGACGCTGCAGTCTCTGTGGCAGCGGCCGGAGCTCGATTATCCGGCGGCGCGCGCGTGAGGACGACATGAAACGAGCCCAGTGCGAAATTACCGACCGGGCGGTAATGGATGCCATTCTGCACCGTTCCACGATCGGCCGGCTGGCAACGATCGGCAACGACGGTTACCCCTACATCACTCCGGTCAACTACGTCTATCTCGACGGTTCGATCTATTTTCACTGCGCCCGGGCCGGCGAGAAACTCGACAATATCAGGCGCGACCCACGGGTCTGCTTTACCGTCGACATTCCGCTTGCCTATCTTGATCTTGGCTATTATGGTGATCTTCCCGAACCATGCCTGGTCCATCAGTTCTACCACTGTGTGATCATCCGGGGGCGGGCCGAGGCCGTCGATCGGATCGACGAGAAAGTGCGGGCGCTGAACGCTCTGGTGGTTGCCCACGAACCGGCCGACACCGAGTTTCCCCCGATCACCGCCGCAACACCGGCGGTGGCGTTGTGCCTGGTGGTTGCGGTGCGCATCGAATCGATCAGCGGCAAGAGCGATCTGGCGCAGAAGAAGGATCGGCAGGCCAGACAGCGGCTCGGATCCTACCTGCATCAGCGTAATCGCCCGGGTGATGAGGAGGCGGCGCGCCTGCTGAGAAGAGATGGTAAAGACAAGGTGGAGTAAGAGATATTTTGACGAGCAATAGATGGCAGGAACAATGAACGACATCAGACAGATTGATCCGGAAATCTATGAGTTGATCAAACAGGAAGAACGAAGGCAGTTCGACAAGATCCGTCTGATCGCTTCGGAAAATTATGTTTCTTCGGCGGTATTGCAGGCTACCGGCTCGGTTCTGACCAACAAGTATTCGGAAGGTTATCCCGGCCGGCGCTATTACGAGGGTCAGCAAGTCATCGACCAGATAGAGACGCTGGCTATCGAGCGGGCCATGGACCTGTTTGGCGCCGAGCATGTGAACGTGCAGCCGTATTCCGGGTCACCGGCCAATCTCGCCGTCTATCTCGCCTTTCTCAAGCCCGGTGACACCATCCTCGGTATGGCTCTGCCGCATGGCGGTCATTTGACCCACGGCGCAGCGGTGAGTATCTCCGGCAGATATTTTCGGGCCGAACAGTACACGTTGAGTCCGGAAACCGGGGTGATCGATTATCGGCAGCTCCTGGAAACGGCTCGGCAATGCCGGCCGAAAATCATCATTGCCGGCCACTCCGCCTATCCGCGGGTTCTCGATTTTGAGCGGTTCCGGGAGATTGCAGACGAGGTCGGGGCCCTGCTGCTCGTCGATATGGCTCATTTCGCCGGGCTGGTCGCCGGCGGCGCGCACCCGTCTCCGCTGCCGTGGGCCGACGTGGTGACCACCACCACCCACAAGTCCCTGCGGGGTCCGCGCGGTGCGATTATCATGTGCAAGCGGGAATACGGAGCCGCCATCGACAAGGCGGTCTTTCCCGGAATACAGGGTGGGCCGCACAATCATACCACCGCGGCCATGGCGGTGGCCTTCAAGGAAGCGGCGACCCCGGAATTTGCCGCCTATGCCGACCAGATCGTGAAAAATGCTCGGGCCCTGGCCGAGACGTTGCGCAAACGGAGCTTTGACCTGGTAACAGGCGGCACCGACAACCACCTGCTGCTCGTGGATTTGACCAGCAAGGAAGTTACCGGCAAACAGGCCGCCAGAGCGCTCGACAAGGCGGGACTGGTGGTCAACTACAACGCCGTGCCGTTCGATACCCGAAAGCCGGGCAATCCGAGCGGTATCCGGATCGGGACATCGGCGGTGACGACCAGGGGATTCAAGGAAGCGGAGATGCTCCAGGTCGGTGAGTGGATCAACGCGGTGGTCTCGGAGCCGGAAAACGAGCGGCTGATCATCGAGATCGGGGTCGATGTCGCCGCTTTCTGCAAGGCCTTCCCGCCGCCCGGTATCGATTGATATGCGCCGGCAGCCTGGTGCCCGGCGTGTTTCGTTGGCCGGCAGCATGCTAACCGTGCCGGTTTTCCTTGAGGCGTTTGATCAGCATGAATGCCAGCGCCGCCAGTTCATTACGAGTCAGCTCGGCCTCCAATCGGTGGATCGGTGGAGACGGCCCTGGATTTTCGGTGCAGAGACCGCATCGTTTGCGCTGAGGCGCTGGACCTCGGCCATCTGTGATTCGTTGATTGTTCCTGCTAAAGATTTAAACCCCCGCCTTTCAGGCGGGTAGCATTCTGCTAGCGGTTGCCCTATTCTTGATTGTCTGGTTGAGTGTGGCAACCCGGCCGACACCGACCTGTTTCTGCCGTTGTTGGAGCGGCATATCGAGCAATACGGTCGTCCGCCCCGGCAGAGCACGGCGGATGGCGGCTTTGCTTCGAAGGCGAACCTGGCGGGAGCCAAGGCAGCACACGTCAAGGACGTGGTCTTTGCCAAGCAACGCGGTCTGTCGATCGTGGAAATGGCCAAGAGCACCTGGGTGTATCGGCGGCTGCGGAATTTTCGGGCCGGGATCGAGGCAAACTTTTCGACACTGAAACGAAGTTATGGGATGAAACGCTGTAACTGGTCGGGCTGGGCAGGCTTCAAGGCATACCTGTGGAGTACGATTGTTGCCTACAACCTCAACGTGTTGGCTCGCATTCAGCTCATCGCATCTGGGACCAGCGGCTCCTGCCCAAATCGACGTTTGAAACACTCGTGGAAGCGGAGCGCAGCAAGATTCTGCCGGAGATTCTCGGCAAACAAATCTACAACAGCTACCTGGCCATCAAAAACGCCGACTGGAAAGAACACCGCACCCACGTGCCCCCCAGGGAACAGGCCAAGTATCTCGGCAACTGAAATATCTCTCGAAACCTGAAGGATAAAATGATATATCCCGTGGTAATCAATTGAGTCCAAAACAAAAACGCGATTGCAACTTACCGCAGCACAGCTACTCATAAAGAGTTTCGAAAAATATTTTTTTAATCATGACCCAGAAAAAAGCTCTCATCATTGGTGCAGGCCCGGCAGGACTGACTGCGGCTTACGAACTTCTCAAATATACTGACATCAAACCTGTAATATTTGAAATGTCATCAGACATCGGCGGCATTTCAAAAACAATAAACTATAAAGGGAATCGCATCGATATAGGTGGTCACAGATTTTTTTCTAAATCTGGGCGGGTCATGGATTGGTGGCAAAACATCATGCCTCTGCAGGGTAAACCTGCCTATGATGATATTATTTTGAAGCGAAAGCTCCCCATACCAGTTGAAAACAGTGAAAATGACCCTGAAAACATAGACAGGGTCATGCTTATCAGGAGCAGATTGTCCAGGATTTTCTTCCTGCGTTCATTCTTCGACTATCCTATTTCGCTGAAGCTGAACACATTCAAAAATCTCGGTATTGTACGCATTGCTAAAATTGGGATTTCGTATGTCTGGATAAACCTCAAGCCAATCAAGGATGAAAAAAGCCTCGAAGACTTTCTCATCAATCGCTTCGGTAGGGAGCTTTACAACACCTTTTTCAAAGATTACACCGAAAAAGTCTGGGGTGTTCCCTGTGAAGAAATACCTGCCGATTGGGGAGCCCAAAGAATCAAGGGGCTTTCCATCACCAAAACCCTCATCCATGCCGTCAAGGCGATCTTTGTAAGCGACAAATCCATCGATCAGAAAAATACAGAAACATCACTTATTGAACAGTTTCTCTACCCTAAACTTGGCCCGGGACAACTATGGGAAGAGGTTGCAAGACTTGTTGAAAAAAAAGGTGGTGAAATTCATATGAAACATGAAGCAGTGGGCATAGGAATTATCTCAAACTCGGCTAAATTTCTTACGGTTCGTAATCACAATAACGGTGAAGAGATAACTCATGAATGCGACTACCTCTTTTCGACAATGCCAATTAAAGACCTAATTGGTAGAATGACACCAGCCGAAGTACCTGACAAGGTCAAAAATATTGCGAATGGACTTGTGTACAGAGACTTTATCACCGTTGGCCTTCTATTGAAAAAATTACAGATTACCAACGATACGAAAAACAAGACCCTCAATAACATTGTCCCTGACAACTGGATTTACATCCAGGAAAGTGATGTCAAGATTGGCCGCCTCCAGATCTTCAACAACTGGAGTCCGTATATGGTGGCCGAGCGGGATAATGTCTGGATTGGCCTTGAATATTTTTGCCATGAGGGGGATGAACTATGGTCAAAACCGGATCCTGAATTTATTGAGTTTGCCATCGATGAACTTGAGAAAATAGACATCATCTCCAAAAAGGATGTCATCGACTCGACGATCTTGAGGGTGCCGAAAACCTACCCCGCATATTTTGGAACATACAATCAGTTTGATGAATTACGAGCCTTTACCGATGGGCTTGAGAACCTCTTCATGATCGGTAGGAACGGTATGCACAGATATAACAACGCCGACCACTCCATGCTGACAGCCATGGTGGCAGTTGAAAATATTCAGCAGGGAATAACCACAAAGAGAAATATCTGGGAAGTTAATACAGAGCAGGAATATCACGAATCCAAATAACCTTCACACCGATGCTCTCAAATATTTTTAAACCTATAGATTGTGTAGAGAATTACAGCAGCCGTACCCTCTATTGGTGGATGCTGTTTATGATCGTAGTAAAGTTGTGGCTGGTTGAGGCGCAAGATTTTCTGGCTACGTACACCCCCCATGATGACTACCTCTTCGTCAAACTTGCCAAGCATATATTAAGCGGTACCTGGCTCGGACCTTATGACCAGGTTACTCTTGTGAAAGGTCCGATTTACCCACTATTTATTGCAGCGGCACATCATACTGGAATGCCTTTGCTCCTGGTGCAGCATCTTCTCTACGCCGCAGTTTGTGTCGTAGCTATAGTAGCTCTTCGCCCTCTCATTAGGGCCCAGTGGCTCCTGGTACTTGGCTTCTTTTTTCTCTTATTCAATCCTTTTACGTACTTTTATCCAGGCACCGGCAGAGCCTTTCGTTTTGGTCTATCCATGCCGCTCGTACTCGCTCTCTTTTCATGTATGGGTGCTCTTCTCATAAGATATAAATACTCTCTTTTAAACAGAACCTTCTGGAGTGTATGTGCAGGAGTGATTTTTTCGCTGCTCTGGTACACCCGAGAGGAGGGGATCTGGCTGCTCCCATCTATTGCCCTGTTTGCATTGTATTTTCTTTTCATAGGAGAAAATATTTCTTTTCAGAAAGTTTTGACAAGAATCGCTCTACTGCTTCCAATTCTCCTCGTATTCACGTTTTTTACCACCACTTTTAAGCAACTTAATCAGAAACATTATGGTGCCCCATATATCATCGAGCTGAAGTCACCAGAGTTCCAATCCGCTCTTGGTAGACTGATGAACATAAATGTAAATGAAACCAAGCGCTATATACCAGTAAGAATTGAGAACCAGGAAGCTGCATATGAAGTGAGTCCAACCTTCAAGCAGCTCCAACCCTATTTTGAGGAAGCTGAAAAAGGATCACAACTGCCAAGGTCATTTTATATCTGGGTTTTCAGGGATATGGTCCGTAAAAGTGGTAATGCTGATTCCCTGCCGGAAGCGCTGGATTTTTATCGAAAAGTTGGCGAAGAAATAAGTGCTGCCTGTGCTGCAGGAGAAATCGCCTGCATAGATAGAAAACCTTCAATTAAACCTGTCTGGAAGGCCAAATACATAAAATATATACCCAAAACCTTTTGGGATATATTCAAGCAGGCAGTAACCTTCAGATTTTTTAAACTCTCGGAGCGTGAGTATGAGAAGTGGAGATCAACTGCATCAAAAGAGATGGTAGAAGATTATCGCTTCGTCACGAGAGAAAAAATTGTGCCTGCGTATCGTCATCAAATTGCATCATATCCTGACTACTATAAACATATGATAGTAGAAAAATTCCGCATTAAAGTTGACATAGGCAATTCATACAAACTCATTACCCCGGTTTTGTTTGTCATGGCAGTACTTGCACACATGTTTTTTCTGGTCCAATCTCTGCGGAATCGTCAATTTGATTTTGCAACAACTTTTGGGTTTGTTTTACTGGGAGGGATTATCTCTCTTGTGAGTATTCTTACCTATGTAAAAATAACCTTATGGGGTATCAACAGACCTCTTTTGTCAGCCTACCCCCTCGTACTTTATTACATTACATTCATTGCGATTAGCACGCATAATTATATCAAGAACAAAATGTTTCACACTAACACACAATTACCTAGCTAATCGTCTTCCATAGCTGTTTCCCAAAAAGATCTGTCCTGTTTGTCAAAGCTCCACGGTATAAAGTGAAATTGACAATACAATGCTTTTTTTAAGAAATGTGTTATCTTGGCGCGACGAAAAGTATCTGCCAGATTTACGAGGATCTTGTGGGATCAGCCGTCGTTAACAAAATAGCCAGTCATCTTTCGCAACTTACCAAATACGGTATAGTCGGCCTAATCGCTCTTTTTTTTGACTATTCAGTTCTGGTAATCCTTACAGAATTCGCTCACATCAATCATCTTATATCAGCCACAGCCGGCTTTTTTGTTGGTTTATTGGTCAACTATGGATTGGCAATTCGTTACGTATTCAAGAAAGGAAAACTCAATAATAAGAAGTTAGAGTTTATAATTTTTTCTGTCATTGGCGGTGGTGGGCTACTCTTTACAATTGGTCTGATGTGGCTTCTGACGGATTTTCTCTCTATTCACTACACTATTTCCAAAGCGGTAGCGGTAGGCACCGTCTTTCTCTGGAACTTCTACGCACGCAAATACATTCTATTTAACTGCAGGGACTACTAAAGTTGGCAGGATTCATTCAATCACAGCTCATGGATCGGATGTTCCGCGTATTGGGTAGCCATAGTTGGCGCCCAAAATTTTGGATTTATTTTGTTTTACTTCTGTCGGTCAGCTTCTTCCTGCTGGCTACACGACCGCTCATGGCGGGGCAGAGCGCTTGGCGGGGTAATCGCCAGCGCTGAGAATAAACGGACCAGGTCCGGCCGTGGCCGCGGTATGCTGAGCATGCCGCCGGTTTGGCTGCCGTTGATTTCATGCTCCATTATTTTTTCCAGGCTTGACATCAAGGCTTACTTCGTTGCCAATCTGGACGAAATCACTAATAAACATTCGTTTATCGTCACGAATACAACAGCCGGTTCCTATTCGAATTGATTTTCCCATTTTACCAGTGAGAATCTTCAGCATCAATTTCCTAAAAAACCTGGAGCCAAGTTCACCGGCATGACAAAAAAGCATAACACTTCATGGAGTAGCAACATAACATTGTCGCCATCACCAACCATGCTCGGGCGATACGTTTGCAATTTTTCAGACGTACTCACAAACTGTGCCTGAACAGTCTCTCTATTCCCTCCTTTACTCATTGAAACAACACAAAATGTCAGATAATTTTCATCTCTATAAAGGTAACAAACCACTTAATTATCATTATAGTTGCAGAACATATTTTTCCTCATAATATTTAAGCGGTCCAATATTTCGCCAACAGGAGAAAATAGAACTTTCAGTAAAAGCTTTCTTCGCAATGGACCACGGAATATGAGGAAGATATTGTAAAACAGCAATGAACGCCTGGCTTTTTTTGAAGGTTTCTGAACAGGAAAATGATATTGAGGAATGGCCAGCTTTTTCATTTTCAGTCGATAAATTCTAGCCAGTGCTCTACTTTTTTTCCCTTTAGCCATATTAAGTATTCGTTTTGAGTTTCGCTCGTAAGGTACTCGGTGCATATATATCGCTCCATCTGCCATCGCCTGTTCCAAAAGCGCTCTTCCTCGGTCCGTTCTTTGATAAACAAGGGTGTGTTGCTCATATCCGGAATAATCATTCAAATAATCAAATGCCCAGAAATCGCCAAAGCTTAAGTCGGCATATTCAGCAACTGCGTCATAACAAAGAGAACAACGTTCCGGACTATAAATCCTGAACATAACATTCATTACGTTTTTAATATTGATTTTATGTAAAGACTCTTCAGTGCCATCTTTTTTTTGAACATAAAACCCGCCAGGCCACCCGGCACCTCGGAAATTGAATTTTTCAACATCCGTAAGGTCAATATTGCACGCACTAATTGCTTCTATGTGTCCATTGGGGTTTAAATTACAATTACAAAATAGTCCCAAATAATAACAAATTTTTTTTGATAGTGAAGGGTCTGCCTCTTCTAGTTTCCTAAGACCGTGTAGTTGACAGGGTAAAGCCACAACGGCAAAACGACCGTTTCTTTTTCGAATTTCCTTGAGAACTTCCATGGAAGGTGTAATGCAATATTTTGACTGCGCAGCATCTTTTACATTTTGCACAGTGGTTGCCAATATACCTTTTGTCAAATATCCCTTTTCCTGGTCCATGGCCACCACAACGGCGCCATCAATTCTTTTTTTTTCAAGAAGATATGTAAGTAGTCCTGTCACCAAACCACCACTTGCACCCGCCATTCTCATCTCTTTACTGGCGGAGCGGCCTATGAAAATATTATCGATAAATCCAAGGAGATCATTATGATTATATTCAGATTTAAAAATACGCATTGAGAGTTTCGGGAAATTAACATCTCCTCCAGGGCAACATTCAACGCACAAACCACATTTTACGCACTCACCCGTCAACTTTGGGAAATAATTCTCATCCAAACTTATTACATTGACAGGGCAGGCTCCGCTGCAGATTCCACAGCGTGTACAAAGCCCATTATCAATCACAGTATCTGCTAGAACACTAAAATCATTTTCTGTCTGGGAAGCCTTCATTGTTTTCCCCAATAAAAATATACCTTAGAACTTTTGAAGCATTTTTTTTGTCACTGCCACATTAAAAACAACAAAGAATTATTATAAATATTATACACGAAATAACGACCTGTCCTTTAGAATAACTTTGACCGCAATTCGTAATTTGTAACGAAGTTTTTCCAATCGAATATAGATATATTTGCAACGGTATGCTATTTTTTATAGCCAAACTAAACACTGACAGGTTAGAAGACCGTATCCAGGAAAAAGCAACACTGATCACTCCTTTGGAGGGCAGCCTTAGTTTAAAATTGGCCTTCTTTATTAATTCATCTCTACCTATCTGTTAATACTTAAAGAAATAAATCTATCCTTGAGATTATCGCGCTCAGTAACTGGATCCTTATCACCAAAATTTAATCGATACCATATCTCCAAATTAACAAGACTCCATATTCTATTGCCATCATTAACTTTCTTAGAGGTATGTCCATCCAAGAGAGAATTGATATAATTCTGCCTGAAAATATTGTGCTCAACAAGCATGGATTCATCCCGTAAAAGATGATTTGAAAAACCTCTAAGCTCACCCCGTAACCATGTATTTATAGGAGAACCAAATCCTTGTTTAGGCAACGCTATAATTTCCTTTGGTAAATATTTTTTGCCTACCTCTTTCAACAAGTACTTTAAGCGCGCTTTCTTCAACTTCAAACTTGGCGGGATAGTTGCTGCAAACTCAACAAGTTTATGATCCAGAAAAGGGCTTCTTGCTTCAAGGCCATGCATCATTGTAATACGATCAATTTTAATACAAGAGTACTCAGGGACACGAATCATAAGGTCACAAAATGTCATCTTATTGAGAGGTGCATCTGACTTTCGGCTATGAAATCTTGACATAATTTGTTCAAGAGAGTCTACTCCCTCAAGTTGAGATTGAAAATCAGAAGTGTATAGCTTTTTTTTCTGATCTTCTTCGAATGAAAAAAAAGAGATCCCTCTACCATAGCTCTCATCGTCAGGCAACATAGATAAAGTGTTAAACCAGCGCAGGGATTGCCTCCAGCTCTTCCTAGCCGTCTTTTCATTAAATAAGTTGAGGAAATTGGGAATAAGCTTTTGGCGGAAGCTCCTAGGTATTTTACGATAATGCACCAATAATTGATTTGCCAAGTATCGATCATACCCCCCAAATGATTCATCACCACCATCGCCCGTCAATACGACCTTGACATGCTCGCTTGCCATTTTCGCAACATAATACATCGGTAAAGCAGGTACATCGGCAAAAGGACCGTCAAGATGGTATATTAAGTCCGGTAAAATTTTTATGGCATCCGGACGCACCAAGAACTCTCGGTGATTTGTCTCAAATTTTTCTGCAATGACCGCAGCCATAGGCAGTTCATTAAAATCCTGGGTTTCGTCGCCAATTGAAAAAGAATTGACTGAGTCATGAGACAGCTGTGACATTAACGCAACTATCATTCCAGAATCAATCCCAGAGCTCAAAAAAGCGCCAATCGGGACATCGCTCATCATGCGGAGCCTGACTGACTCGGTCAGCACTCTTTCGCATTCAACAAGAGCATCTTCCTCGCTCATATTGAAGTCAGTCTTATAGTGAAGATCCCAGTACTTATGAATAGTTGCCTGTCCTTCGCGAAATATCATATAAGAAGCAGGTGGCAATTTAAAAACCCCCTTGTACAAGTCTTCCTGGCGCGGGATAAACTTAAATGATAGAAAATCATGGATAGCCTCCTGATTGAGTGTTTTTTTCAGTCTTGAATCCTGGAAAAGTGCCTTCGTTTCAGAAGCAAACAAAAGAGATTCGGAAAGCTGTGCATAAAATAGAGGTTTTTTGCCAAGCCTATCGCGCCCTAACAACAAAAGCCGGTCTTTGTTATCCCATAAAGCAAATCCAAACATGCCCCTCAATCTTTTTATGGATTTAACGCCATACTCTTCATAGAGATGGACAATCACCTCAGTATCAGTATTGGTGGAAAAAGCATGTCCTTTGCTGATAAGTTCCTGTCGCAAGCTTACAAAATTATAGATTTCACCATTTAAAACAACCCAGATTGAGCCATCTTCGTTGCTGATAGGTTGCTTACCTGTGTTAAGATCAATAATAGAAAGGCGACGTTGTCCAAGACCAACCATTTCATGCACAAACTGCCCTTCTTCATCTGGGCCACGATGAGCCAGCGAGTCGCACATTCGCTTGATTAACCAAGGATCGACGTTGTATCCATACCTAAAACCTACCTCACCACATATGCCACACATAATATTTCAACCATTATTTTTGTAAAAAAGTTAAAATTCTAACTTTCAGCTTTTCTGTTTATTCTAAAACAGCTTTTCTCAGAGACATAGAAACAAGATAGGTCAGATCTCGTTATTGTTTATTTATCCGCAGGCGGTGAAAGAGCAAAGCTGAAAATTTCAATGTTGCGGATACCAGCATTATGACACCTCAATCTTTCATGGTGGGAAGGGAAGTTGGCATGAGGGTTACTCAAGTAACCGAGTGATCAAAAACAGGTGTTTTGCTCGGTTTCTCCTTAAAAAAACAGAGGGGCTCCTGACAAATGCAGCCTACCCTTTTTCAATTGTCCTTTCAAGTAAATATGCGTTTTCCATAGTGTTACTCATCATATTCGGCGGTAGAAGCTCTCTTCTCGCCACTCTTCCAGCGGATGTTCCAGCCTGGAATTATTGCAAGTGCCTGATTATCGCTCAAAAAGCGATATTTTTCGGGACAACATCGTAGCCATTAAAGTGCATCTATTATATTGTCATAGATATACCTATATGGTATTAAGTGGCCATTTCGTGCATCAAGCGACAAAAATCCAGACAAGGTGGCACAAAGTCTACACCCAGATCCTGCTCCGCGAATCATACCGCGAGCGCGGAGAAAATGGCTCCAAGGTCAAGAAGCGAACCCTGCTCAACCTGACCAAATATCCCGAAGCGGTGATCAAGACCATCGAGCTTGCCCTGAAACACAAAAACAGCCCGGGCGAACTTGAACACCTGCTGGGCGGCAGTGCCAAGCAAACACAGGGCCGCTCGGTCGGCGCCGTGTGGGTCTTGTTGCACGTTTGCCGGGACCTCGGACTTGATAAAATTATCGGCTCGTCGCGACACGGCCTGCTCTGCCTGTGGATGGTCATGGCCCGGCTGATTGAACAGGGCTCACGCCTGAGTGCCGTGCGCTTGGCAGATGAACACGCGGTATGCGAACTGCTCGGCGTTGATCCGTTTACCGAAGATGAGCTGTACCAGGCCCTGGACTGGCTCTGCGAGCAGCAGAACCGTTATCTGGCCGAGCACCCCCGGGCTGACGAGTTCACCGCCATCCGCAAGGTGTGGGAACGGCAAGGCAAGCTGAAGGTAGGCGACTTCCTGAAAACAACCTGCAAGAATCGCTCGATCGCCGTGCAGATCGACGAGGCATATCTGACGGAGGTGCAGGAACTGGATGGTTGGTATGTCTTGAAAACCGACCTGCCTGCCAAACACGCCCCGATGGAAATTGTCCATGATCGTTACAAAGATCTGATCCAGGTTGAACAGGCGTTTAGGACCTGCAAGACCGGCCACCTGGAGGTTCGGCCAATCTATGTGCGCAAGGAGTCGCGCACCAGAGGTCAGGTCTTTGTGGTCATGCTGGCATATCTGGTCCGACGGAAACTGGCCAAGGCCTGGCGGGATCTGGATATGACGGTCGAGGAAGGCCTGAAAAAGCTGTCGACCTTGTGCGCGTTGGAGCATGAAATCAACGGCAGCCGGCCCGGCGGCATGCTCAGCATACCGCAACCACGACCGCGCCTGGCCCGGTTATTCTCAGCGCTGGCGATTACCCCGCCAAGCGCTCTGCCCCGCCATGGCGGCCGTGTAGGCAGCAGGAAGAAGCTGGCTGACAGGATAAAAGCGGAATAAATTCGGTATATCGGGCACTAACTGTGGCTACCCTGTTCGTGGAACATTCGTCAGATCATAGACCTGAAATTCCAAACTCCAGTTTTTTGAAAACCATGTTGCAGAATTTGGCACTGTCTGACTTACGTTCCGTGTCATATAAAAGAGTAAAGATATTTTGCTTTGTCCCAGGGTATCTGCGATCTCAGAAAGTTAAATTGCAATTTAAATTGATTCTGCCAAATTATAGCGTCCGGCGCTCAAGATACAGCGTGACACAAGTTTTAATCTTTTTCACTGTTAACCTGCTCATTTTTTTTTCTCTTTCTGGATTTGAGTTTTCTCGATGCTACGCTGAAGATTCGGCTGGATTACCTCAAAGGGTGCTCACTCTCGACGAGGCAATACAAATGGCTCTCGTCAACAATCGATCCCTGGGCAGGGCAAAATTGGGGATTGAGTCGAGTAGAATTTCCTACCAGGGGCAGCAGGAAGAATTCCTATTTAAAATTCATCCAAATGTCCAAACCGGGTACAGCTCGGCGTCAGAACAGGCGTGGAGAGCCGGAGCCGGTTTCTCCCGGCGTTTCACCTCCGGCATCAATCTCTCGGTCAATCCTTTTGTCGGCGGTCAAGACGATGAGTTCCAGACCGGTATCGCGGCGAGACTGGAACTGCCTTTGTTGCGGGGATTGGGCAAAGAATTCGCACTCAATAATGTCTATAGCAGTCGCTATTCTTACCAAGATGCCAGGATCTCATATCATCTCAAACAGGTAGATACCGTGCTCCAGACGGTCCAGACGGTGTACTCTATTCTGCTGAGTGAACAGCAAATTGATTTGCTGGAAAAACAACTGAGAAACCTGAGAGGACACCTTGCTCTGGCCAAAATTAAAGAAAAGGCCGGGATCATATCCGTTATTGATCTGTACCGTGCTGAAATAAGAATTAAAAATGTTGAAAGAGAGTTTTCCATACGGCAGGAATCCCGGGACCGGGCGCTGGATGAATTAAAGCGGTTGCTGGGCATGACCCAGGACAGCAATGTTGCCATCACCGCGCCTATACGCTATCAACCGGTAGAGCTGGAAGAGGAGGAAGCGGTGAACATCGCCCTGGCCAATCGGCCTGAAATAGAGCAAAGCAAAAGACTGGTCGCAGAAACAAAACGCCAGCTACTTCTGGCCGAAAAGAACCTCCAGCCACAACTCAATCTTGAACTCGGCTACGACAAGACCGGCGATGACCTTGACTTTGGCTTCGAGGAAGATATCTGGACGGTGAGGTTGAAAAGCGACACCGATCTGTTTGGTCGCGGTAAGAAAAAAGCTTACGCTCAACAAAAAATTTCCTACAGACAGGTCCTAAATGACCGGATGTCTCAAAAAGAACGCATTATTCAAGAAGTCCGCGCCCAACTCAATACGATGGCTCAACAGTTGCAGCGCATTGCCCTTCGAGATAAGGAACTTCACCAGACCAAAGGAAAGTTGCGCTTGGCTGAAAGTAAATTCCGAAACGGTTTGGCGGACAATTTCGAGCTCATCGAAGCCCAGACAGAAATGCAGAATGCTGAAAATGCCAAGCTTACCGAACAGATCAAGTACCTGCTTGAAACCTACCAGCTCCGCTCGACTCTGGGAACCCTTCTGGAGTATCAGGAAGCAGACAGCGAGGTGATGCCTTGAAATTGTTATGGGTGACCCTCGTGATTCTCGTCTCGACCGGAATCGCTTTTTTCATCGGTTCCTTGCAGGACCATCCACCTTACCGCGATGAGATGCTGACGGCCAGAGTAGAGCGACAGGACCTTAAAGTGGAACTGCATGTCCTTGGGGTTTTGGACGCCTCTCAGTCCCATGTTATCACTTCGCAATTACAAGGCAGTGAAGGGAAGATCATCTACCTGGTAGAAGATGGCGCCAAGGTGAGTCAGGGAGATCTGCTGGTCCGGTTCGATCCGGCACCTTTCCAAAAGCAGGTGGAGCAACTACGGACCGAGGTGTCCGGATTCGAAGCAGCCGTCCAGGCGGCACAACAAACCGTTGAATTTGAAAAAAATCAGGTAGAGCAGGAGGTGGCCAACGCCCAATACCAATTCAATGTCGCCAAACTCGAGCTGAAAAAACTCGAAGAAGGGGAAGGCCCGCTGCAACAGTCTCAATTTTTTGAAGAGGTTCAGAAGGCAAAACTGGAGATGCAGCGCTATCAGCAGTATTCCAAAGATCTTGAAATGTTGCAGGAAGAGGGGTACGACAATAGCACCGAAATTGCCAAAACCCGGGAAAAGGTTGAAATGTTGGCCAAACAGTACCGTTCGGCCGCCGGCAGGTATGAAAATTACACCGAGAACGTGCTTCCGGCGCTGATTGAAAGTGGCCGGGCCAAGTTATCCAATGCCCAACTGGCCATAGAACAAATACGCCAAGGCGGACGTTACCGCATTGCCAAGACCGAAGCCACGCTCAGTCAGATCCAGAGTAAGCTGAATGCCCAAAAAGAAGCCCTGCAACGGGCAAAGACTGAGTTAGCAAAGACAGAGATTGAGGCGCCCTTTGATGGTATCGTTATCCATTTCGAGACTTTTCGAGAGCGGGAAAAGCGTAAACCCAGGGTGGGAGATACCGTCTTCATGAATCAACCGATCCTCTATCTTCCAGATATTGCAAAAATGATTGTCAAAACCAAGATCCGTGAAATCGACCTCTACAAGATCGCCATTGGCCAGACCGGCCGGGTACGGGTTGATGCATATCCCAAGACCAGTTTTACCGGACACCTGAACTTCATAGGCGCACTGGCCACCTCGGATTCATCTCAGCCTGGAGATGAGAAATACTTTCAGGTGGGGTTTGTTCTCGAAGGGGAAGACAAGCGATTACGCCCGGGAATGAGCTGCCGCATCTCTATTCGATCCAATACGGTGCTGAATGCCATCACCGTCCCGGTTCAAGCGGTTTTCACCCAAAATGACATTTCCTATTGCTATGTTGTCAATAGTGAGGGCGGGTATACCAGGCAGCAAGTTGTCGTCGGAGCCCATGACAATGACCTGATAGAAATTGTTGAAGGGCTCCAGGAAGGTGAGCTGGTCAGCCTGGTCCACCCGGAACAATGAATACCACGACACTGCCGCCACGGACCGCTACGCTTTTACAGGCCGAAAAGATCGTTAAAAGCTATCGCATCGGTGGCGAGCTGATCCAGGTCGCCAGGGGGGTTGACTTAACCGTGGCCGCCGGAGACTTTGTCGCGATCATGGGAACCTCCGGTTCCGGTAAGTCCACCCTGCTCCATATTTTCGGAACCCTTGCCCGCCCGGACTCGGGAAGGTATGCCCTGAACGGCGTCGACGTACTTGGACTCAATGATGAGCAGCTGTCCCGTCTTCGCGCCGCCTCTCTTGGTTTTGTCTTTCAGATCTTTTATCTTCTGCCGGAACTGAGCGTCTGGGAAAACGTCGCCCTTCCTTTTCAATACCAGCAAATAGGCAGCGACGAGCAGCGAGATCGCATTTCCGCAGCAATACAACGGGTCGGCATGGAAAATCGACGCAACCATCGCCCCTCTGAACTGTCAGGTGGAGAGATGCAGCGGGTTGCCATCGCCCGGGCCCTCGTCATAAACCCGCTGCTGATTCTCGCCGATGAACCGACGGGAAATCTCGACCATAGGAGCAGCATGGACATACTCGATCTCTTTCTCGAGTTGAATGCGGCCGGGTCTACCTTGATCATGGTCAGTCATGATCGTCAGGTCGCTTCGGTGGCCCAACGAATTCTGCAGATGTATGAGGGTACGCTATGGCAAGAACCTTTTTTGCCGGGATAATCCATTGATTCTGCATGCCCTGCGCAGCCTGTACGCCCATAAGCTGAGATCACTGCTGAGTGTTCTGGGCGTGGTCTGTGGGGTAATGGCCGTTCTCTCGATGATTTCCATCGGTGAAGGCGCCAAGGAAAAAGCCTTGGTGGAAATCGAGGCGCTTGGCCTGAAAAATATCTATATCAACCAGGTCGAACTCACTCCTGCTCAACGGCAGCAGGTTCTTGCCCGACGAGTCTATGGCCTGAGCTGGTCAGATGTCTACCACCTGCAGGCGTTGCCGCAATACGTTCAGGAGGTAGCCGCGTTTCGCGAGCTGCACGTACAGCTTTTTGCGGCCACCGGCAAATTGACGCCCAGAATCGTCCAGGCAAGTCCAAACTATATCCGGCTGTCGGGTCTTGCTATGCAATCCGGACGATTTCTGCTTCCCAGTGACGAGCAGCACAATCGTAAGGTCTGCGTCCTCGGTTTTGATCTGGCCATTGAGCTGGCCCATGAAGGCAGGATCGGCAGCCAGATCAGGCTTGGCGAAACCCTTTATCAGGTGGTTGGAGTTCTGGCTGAGCAATCAGTACTCCGGGAGGATTCGGCAACGATAACCCCTGATAACTTCAATCAGCTCCTCTTCGTACCGTTTTCCGAACAGGAGCGTCGAGTGCAGTCTGGTCTGGATGGACCCTTGAAACCCCTGTCCAGAATTCTGGTCGAGGCCCGTACGGGAAAGGACATCCCTCGCGCCCAGGCCTTGATTGAACGTACCCTGACGATCACTCATAACGGAATCAAAGACTATCAGTTAGTGGTTCCCCTGGAACTGCTTCAACAATCGATCCGCACCCAACGTCTTTTTAACAGTGTGCTGGCAGTTGTCGGCGGTATCTCGCTTCTGGTAGGCGGAATAGGGATTATGAATATTATGCTGGCCACGGTTACCGAGCGTAGACATGAGATCGGGCTGCGCCGGGCAGTTGGTGCCACAAAAAAAAACATCTTGTACCAATTTCTCGTGGAATCGGTAATATTGACAACTTTCGGCGGCATCATCGGTGTCTGCTCCGGAATGATCATCATACTGCTTTTTGAGCAGGCCAGTGGTTGGCCGATCCGCATCACCGCGGCAGCCATGGCAATACCTTTTGTTCTAGCGGTAATAACCGGGGTGCTATCCGGTCTTTATCCGGCTGTAAAAGCAGCGCGGATGGACCCCATTGAGGCTCTGAAAATGTTATAACTACTGTCTGAAAAGAAACCGCAAAAGCACCTTAAAATCAAACTGATACCACAATAACCGACAAATCGCGTCTTGAATGCATGGTGCTGCCCAAAGAAGGAGGCTTTCCCAAGTCGACCAGGCACGCGAAAGCGCACCTGAATTTGTCAATCTTTGCCAACAGCATTCGCCTGTGGAATCGGCGATCAACGCCCTTGAATTCCACGGACCGGACACGTGTTGCGGCCACGGCCTGAGCGGATTCAGGCGCTACATCGCCATGGCGGTTCCGGCACGTAACATCCAGCGCCCGGGTGCGGTGCTGCGGTAGCAGGAACAAGAGGCTGCTGAGCGAAAAGGCGGGCCGGACAAGAAAGCAGCCTGAGATAGCCGGGCTGGTTAGGCGGTAATGCCGATGGCGGAGCTCTGTCCGATGCGAGGCAGATATGAGAAACATTCTCATCTACTGCCGGTTCGAGTGAGGGAAACGTTGCTGGAATGGATGCCCGCCGCGTAACTACGACGGGGCTAATGCGGGATTTTCAAAATTTTGGGGTTTTCTGTCAGGCACTAACTATTTTGGGAGGAGGGATCATGCTTCAAAGCGTAAAAAAAACCAAATGTTATTTTCTATATCTCGGCGCAGCATTGTGTCTGAGCTGTACCATCAGCCTGCTCCCCGTTGCCAAGATTCACGGCGAAGAACATCCTTCGTCCTCCGGCACTTCGAAAATAGGCATTACCCCGGTTCTTGAGGAAGCACGGCAGAAACCGCCGTCTCTTCAAAAAAAATCAAAAAAAAAGCCGGCTGACTCGACGAACACCTCCGCAACGGCAAAACCTCTCGATAAACCCGCCTACAGTCCTCCGGAGGCAACAGAAGATAAGCAGGGTAAAATTAATACCATGCTTATCATAGGGGCCGGTGTGGCTGCCACTGGGGCTATGGCGCTGGCCTTGAGTGGCGGAGGCGGTGGAGGCGGCGGGACCGTGGAACCGGAACCGACTCCATCGGTAGAACCGGTCGGTGTCGATATAGCAGGGGACAACTGGGCCGGCTATCTGGATCTGGTCAATGGCGGCCGGGAGAATGTAACGGCGGTGGTCGACCAGAATGGTTCGCAAGTCGAAATAACAACCACCTCCACGCAACGCTACGGCCAGGTTTTCAGAGGAAAAATTGACGCAAACGGCCATTTGTTTGTTTATGATCAGACCACCGGAGAGACTTGGACGACTTTTAAAGGTCCGGTCTATCCGACGCAGATCGACATTTATGACTATGTCAACAATTTCACCGGACTCGATCGATTGCTTTTGAAGCGGTAGCGCTCATCTTGTCATGACTAGAAAAATTCTTTTGATATCCCCCCAACCGTTCTTCCAATGGCGCGGATCTCCCATTCGTTTAAAATTCAACCTTCTGGCTCTCTCCGAGGCAGGGTATTCGATAGATTTTCTTACCTTGCCCATAGGCGAGGATCTGCCGATCGCCAATGTTTCCGTGTATCGTGTCGGCAATCCTTTTAAAGTACGGGACATCCCCATCGGTCCTTCTGGGTGGAAGATTTTCTTTGACATATTGATATTCTTCAAGGCACTGTCCCTCTGTATAAAAAACCGATACGTTGTTATCCACGGTATTGAAGAAGCCGGTTTTATCTCCTGTATTCTTGCCGGAATATTTAGGACGAAATGCATTTTCGAAAAGCATTCCGACCCGGAAAGCCATAAAAGCGGGGTAGTCAAGAATTGTATATTGTGGCTGTATCAACATATTGAAAAAACCGCCGTACGAATGGCAGACGCGGTTATCTGTACCGGACCTGGTCTGGTGAAACAGGTAGACTCCATGGGCACGGCCACTCCTGCCTATAACATCCCCGATATTCCCTCATCTTTACAGGAACCATCCACCGAAGAAGTCGCTTTAATGAACAATCAACTCGTTAAGAACGATGGCGAAATTGTGGTGACTTTCGTGGGCTCCTTCGCCGTTTACCAGGGTATTGATTTGCTTTTCGCGGCTCTACCGGAGGTTGTCAGGGCTGATATCAGGGCGCGATTTGTCCTTATTGGCGGCACCTCTTGCCAAATAGAAGAGAGGAAATCCACGCTCAGCAAACTGGGAGTTGCAAAAAATGTAACATTTTTAGGGAAAATCGCGCCGGATACTCTACCTGCATATCTGGCCGCGTCTGATATTCTGCTTTCCCCCAGAATATCCGGCGTGAATACTCCCTTGAAAGTTTTAGATTATTTAAAGGCCGGCCGAGCCATAGTGGCCAGCGACCGCCCGTCAAACAGGCTGCTGCTCGATGATGATACGGCGGTCTTCGCTTCCGCAACACCACCCACATATGCTGAGGCAATAGTCTCACTATTGCAAAATGAGGACAAAAGAAACATTTTAGGAAGGAATTGCCGCAGACTGTATGAAAAATCATATACTTTTGAAAACCATCGGTTGCGTTTGCAAAAATGCTACGATTCGCTTGGCGGAAACGAATGCGCGTAACGGTAACGAATGCTGATGACAGCTGGCTGATATCCTGCTGTGAATGCTTATCTCTTGCGTTTTCGTCGTAACATAGCGTCCCGCTTTTTCTTGTTTAAGACTTACCGGAAACGTGTTATAAAGTTGGTCGGCTACATCCTGGTCATTGACGAAGGTAGACGATGATTGTCCTATAATGACTTTATAAAAAAAGATAGGTGCGTTCTCTCAGATCCTTTAGTAGGTGTGCCTTTCTCCAGCATCGCAGGTATCACAGCTCAAGGTGATATCTTGACCGGATCCAAGATTCAACGCAAATCTCTCCAAGGAAGCATCAATCGATATGACAGATCAAATATGCAAAATCCCAAAAAACACCCGGGTTCTTGTTACAGGTGCGACGGGATTCACCGGCATTGTTTTGACCAAGAAGCTGGTCGATGCCGGCTTGGATGTCAGCGCTGTCGCCCGCGCTACATCCAATCTTGAACCTTTTGAAGGCCTCCCGATCACCTGGTTTCGTGGAGACGTCTTTGATGATTCGGTAATACATGAAGCGATGCAGGCACAGGAATATGTATTTCACGTTGCCGCCGCCTTCCGGGAAGCAAAAAGCAGCGAGCGCGATTACTGGAACGTGCATGTGAAAAGCACCCAGTTAATCGCTGAAAAAATCCTTTCAGTTCCCGGTTTCAAGAGGCTCATACATGTCTCCACCTTCGGAGTACATGGTCATATTGAAAACCCTCCGGCCACCGAAGAGACGCCATTTTCACCGGGTGACGCTTACCAACGCACCAAGTTGGAAGCTGAACTCTGGCTCAAGGAGTATGCGCAGAAAAACGACATCAACTATACGATTATCCGTCCCGCGGCAATATATGGCCCAGGTGACAGACGACTGCTCAAGCTCTTTAAGATGGCCACTCAGCCCTTCTTCCCACTCCTGGGAAAGGGCAAATGCATGTATCATCTGGTCCACGTGGATGACTTGACGAACGCTATGCTTGTCGCCGCAACCCACCCCGAGGCACAAGGTGAGGAGTTTGTCATCGGCGGCGATGAACCAATTCCCATTGCAGAACTCGCCGGAATCATTTCGCAACATTTTGGGAGGAAAACCCGAATCGTGCGATTACCGATTGGTCCTTTTTTTCTCCTGGCCGATATATGCGAGAAGATCTGTCAACCCTTAAAAATTGAACCTCCTCTTTATCGTCGCCGAGTGGCCTTCTACTCTAAAGATCGGGACTTCGATGTAAGCAAGATGCGCAATACCTTAGGGTATGTACCTCGCTATTCCAATAAAGAAGGTATTATTCAGACCGCTGATTGGTATGTTGAAAAAGGTTTAATGAAAAAGTAGAGTGACTCAAATCAGCCCCCAACCGACGACTCATTCCGGCGTAGAAAGCAGACAAACAATATAGAGACATCCGGTTCTAGCTAAAAAGCCCGGGATCAGGAGCGCGTAGTATGCGTCTGACTGAATCCGTTTGATGTCTTCATGGTGTCGAATACCCAGAATTTCGAAGCAGCGGCGCCCTCCTGATCCTGGGCGATGTTCCCGCGTAGCGGGGACATCAAGGCGTTGTCACTTATCCGCTTCCATCTTTTACATTGAATACATATATGAAAACTCTCACGATCCTCGGCAACAACTCCGGCCGTAATGCCGGTGACAATGCAATATTAGGCAACCTGCTCGATGATTTTGCTCTTCGCCGAAATGACATCCACTTTAAAATTCCGACCCTCAATCCCTCCTTTATAAAAAAGAACTTCGGCCATCACCGTGTAGAGCCCATCGGTTTGCTTCCCTGGAATTTGGCCATGAAAAATCTTGGTTGGCCGATGTACAAAGCCATGACCGACACCCAGATGATTCTCATCGTCGACAATATTCTCTTTGACCGGAAGTTCTACAATCCTTTTGTCAACAACCTCAATGCTATTTCCCTGTTCAGTCCCTTCTGCAAGAAGAAGAATATCCCCATAATCCTCTATAATGCCAGTATAGGGCCTATCGAGCGCCAGGCTGGAATTCGTGCGCTGGGGAAAGTGCTCGACGTCTCCCCCCTTGTCATCACTCGAGATGACAGTACCAGAGAGCTTGTCGAACGATTGGGCTTTAACCAACAGGAAATACGAGTACATGCGGACTGCGCCTTGAATACCACTCCTCCTTCGCAGACCAGGCTGGATGAAATCATTGGGCAAGAGCAGTTATTCACAAATGACAAGGGTACCATCGGCCTTAATGTCAACGCCTACATAGATGACTTCAATCAACAAGGCAGTATGAAGCGGGAAGAATTCTGTCGTATAATCGCCACGGTGGCTGATCAATTGATAACCCGTTTGGGAGTTGATATTCTCTTTACAGTCAGCCAGATAATGGATATGAAAATCACCCGTGAATGCGTCCAGAACAGCAGCCACCAGGAACGCATAAAAATTGTCGGGAATTGTGATTACACCTTCCAGGAGTTAAGCGGACTCTTGAGCAAGGTAGCCGTACATGCAGGTATGAGAACGCATACGCTTATCTTCTGTGCCGCCGTCAACACACCCATGGTCAACATCAACGCTTACCCTAAAAGCGCGGGTTTTCTCAAAACAATCGGTATGGAGGACTGGACGATCACCTTTAACGACGTAACGGTGGAGCACTTACTCACAAAAATTATACATGCCTGGGAAAATAGAGAAACACTGCGAGAGCAAATGAAGCCGGCTGTCGATAGAGAAAAACAGAAGGCTCGATCAAGCGTGGATCATGTCTCAACGATCCTCGATGAACTCTAGCCCACGAAGGCAGACACCATCAGTTTTTCCAATCACATCGCAGTTACTGAACGTGATAATCTCCAGGATAGAAAAGTTTCTTTGGGTCTTAGCAATTGGAATAGAGATGAGTGAATGAAGAAAGCCAATTCTAAATTTAAACTGCTCATAAAAGGAGTGATCAGTGTTGCTTTTTTCTGGGTGCTGTTTTCCTTTGTGCAAACCGATGAATTACTCGAAATATTCAAAGATATTAATTATTTTTATTTTTTTCTTTCTTTTGCTTTAATTCCCCTTATGATAATTGTGAGTTGTCTGAAGTGGAAAATAATATTAAATCTGAAAGCAGAGGAGATTCCATTTTTAAAGCTAATAAGGATATATCTTATCGGTTATTTGTTTTCGAACTTATTGCCATCCACCGTTGGTGGAGACGTAGTGAGATCGTATTATAGTGGTAAGCTGATAAACAACCAATCATTTTCAGCCATTGCCATTTTTATAGAACGTTTTTCCGGCGTTTTTTTGCTGTTTTTCCTGGTTCTTTTCACTCCAATGTTGCAAAATAATCTTTACGCGCTTTCATATTTTTTTATCCCAAGTGTTGGGGCTTTTTTTTTGATAAGCATCATTATTTGGATCTGGCGGGTGCAAAACCCCCTTGATTTGCCCGCCCGTATTGTCAGGATATTTTTTTTGTGGTCTTATAAAAGCACCTCATTTGCTAATCTATCAACGTTTTCCTTATTGATAAAAAGATTCGAAAGTTATTGTCGTAAGATTCATAATCGGTTGGAAAAGCTTGATTTTGAATTACGCGTTGCCGTTAAAACTATTCAAAAAGATAGGTCGGTATTTTGGCGCATCATTTTTGTAACAATTCTCTTTTATTTTTTAACATTGCTTAACGTCTATGTGGCCTTTCTGGCATTTGGAGTTTCTGTCGATTTTCTTAAAATTTGTGCAATAGTTCCAACGGCACTTTTTGTGGCACAAATACCTGTTACCCTGTTGGGAAATCTTGGTTTTTTTGAATCCGTGTTTGTTTGTTACTTCCTGTTCATTGGCATACCAGGTGCAGAGACCCTGGCAATGGGGTTATTGTTGCGTCTTAAGATGATGACAATCGGTGGAGTGGGGTATCTTTCCTATATTTCTTACTCTGGTGTAAAGTATGGCAATGAGGAACTTGAAAAACTCCAAAAGCCATAAATAGTGTAGTATCTTTATAAGTTTTTCTCATCCTTGAGGTTGGTTGTATGAGTGTAGGAGGGGGGAGAAAGAACATCCCGCTGCAGTTGGTTGATACGCCCGATAAATTGGCAAAGTACCGTGCCAGCATGGTTGGTGATGGCGGCAATGTTATGTTGCTGTTCCATGAAATGATATGTTTTTTTGTCATACCGATGAAGTCGTTTCCAGGGGTTTTTTTAAGAAAATGGATACTAAGGATTCTTATGGGTAAAATGGGAAGATCAGTTCGTATGGGAGCCAATTGTTGCATTCGTAACGGTAAACGAATGTTTATTGGTAATTTCGTTGAGATAGGTAGCGATGTAAGCCTAGATGTGAAACCTGGAAAAAACACCTTGGTAGTGGGAAGCTATAGCAGTATCGGGAAACGTACCATATTAAATTGTGCCGGCGGTGAAATGAACATCGGTTCTGGAACAATAATCGGCAATTATTGCCGGCTTGGCTCTCTCAAGGGGCTCACCATAGGAAGTGATACCAAAATTGGGGAGGAGTGCTGTATTGTCGGCGCTGGACATGAAACTAACGATCCCAACAAACCTATCATAGCTCAGCCGATAACATGCAATGGCCCGACCAGTATAGGAGACTCCGTTGTTGTTGGCAAAAAGGTTACAATTTTGGATGGCGTCCAAATTGGATTCTCTGCGGTTATTGAAGACAATTCCTATGTGAATCGTGATATTCCCAGTGAGTGTGTTGCTTCAGGAATTCCCGCCAAAATAATAAAAGGGCACTCTATTGTAAATGACGTTTAGCAATCACGAAGAAGGCTAAAAAGAAGAGTTGCATTGTGCTATATACTTTTTTACGTTGGTGTCCCGGGATTGTAGGTTTGCTTCTGAGGCAAAAATTGTACCCAAGATATCTGAAGAAATGCGGTCGTGATGTCTTGTTTGGACGTTTTGTTGATATATGCAATGGAAGAGAGAAAATCTCCCTTGGCTCAGGAGTTATAGTAAATGATTATGCGGGCTTGTACGGTGATGTAGGGGGAAACTCGGACTCTGGTCTGCAAATTGCGGATAACGTTTTCATAGGAGCCGGCACAACTCTTACGTTGACCAACGGTAGCATCACTATTAAATCTGGGACAAATCTGGGAAGTGGGTGTGTTGTCCGATCCAATGCAGATATTGTGATAGAAAATGATGTCTTGATCGCTGCGTTTTGCGAAATTGGAGAACAGTGCCACGACGAAAAAAAGCAACGTCGGAGGAGTGAAAATTCCTTGAAAAGGAAGACAACGCAAATAGACAGCGGCTGTTGGATTGGTGTGCGAGCAAAAATTGCAGATGGAGTGCATATTAGCAAGGGTACTATAGTAGGTGCTCATTCAGCAGTAAGCACCGATCTGCCGGATTATGTAGTGGCAATTGGCAATCCTGCAAAAGTACTGCGGAAAAGATATTTTGAATAGAGCTATTATGGTATTGCGTTTTAGCAGAAGGAGGATATTGATGAAACGCGGTTGGCCAATCGATATTTTTAGGGCGTACAGAATGAGTGCCTATATGATGAACAGCAACAAGGGCAGAAGTGGAATATGGAATTAAAGGTAAAGGGGTGGATTTTCGCGAAGGCATCGTATGTGTGGATAAAGTATGCCATACTCAGAATACTTTCGTTTTCTGGGCTGCTGAGCTCGTTGTACTATGTTTTTATTTCTTCCTATCGGAGAGAACAGCGAGCAGTGGTAGCAGGTTTGCTCAGTCATCTAAAAGATGTGAAGGGCGACGCCTCATTTTTTCTTCTGCGCAGAAATGTTCATCGTATCGAAAAAGGCTTGGTCCTGCCCAATCGTCGCCCGGTTTTCGCATTGGAATACATCGGCGAGACCATTGATTATTACGAGCGATGCCTCAACGCCTGCGACGAAAGAACTTTGCCCCGCGAGATCGATTGGGCCACCGACGTTCTGCATCGCTATTTCGAAGCGGTGCAAAGCCATCCGCTGGTGGATACAGCCCGGGAATCCTTTAAAAGGCTTAACCGCAGAGAAGGTACATCGTCACATTACAAACGAGGCAAGATTTCGTCACCGGTGACCCTGGAAGATTTCGAGAAGCTGGTTCGTCAGCGTAAATCGGTTCGGACCTTCCTTTCCAAAACGGTACCGCGTGAGCTGGTGGATCAGGCCTTGGCCATCGCGGCCTTGTCGCCAAGTTCGTGCAACCGGCAACCCATGCGCTACCGCCTTTATGACGAAGAACCACTGTTGCGCACCATGGCGGAGATGCCGTTGGGGACGGCAGGTTTTGCGGATAACATTCCCATGATCTGTGCGTTGACCGGCGATCTTTCCGCCTATTCCTACGAGCGTGACCGCCACAGCATATATGTTGATGGCTGCCTCTCCGCCATGCTGTTCATGCTTGCCCTGGAAACGGTGGGGCTGGCTTCCTGCCCATTGAATTGGGCGGAGATAGATTCGCGTGATCGGGCTTTTGAAAAGGCCGCAGGCTTACCTCCTTATGAGCGGGGCATCATGTTTATCGCCATCGGTTATGCCGACCCCGATGGTTACGTGGCGTTCTCGGAGAGGAAAAACCTCGACGCGTTGCGGTGCTATAATAGCAGTGGGGATAAATAATTGCCGCATTCCTACTGCACAATGAAGATAAAGATTTATCCCCCCCGATATTGAATACATGGTAGAGTAGAAATGTGTTCAATCTGTTTCTTCTCCATGTTCATGGCCCATGTAAAACCTGAAAAGTGATATGCCTTTCCGCAGATTTCGAAAATATTTTTCACCGACGCAAATACTTTTTTACGTTCTCTCTGTTGCCGTGTCGGTCGCTGTGTTTGTCTATCTGCAACGGATAATTTCTTTGCAGGATCTAAAAGATATTGTCAGCCGGATATCGCTCAAAGGTGTCGCAGTGTTTGTTGTGTTTTCAATAACAATGTCCATATTCCGCTGTTGGCGTTATATACTTTTATTGCGAATAGCCGGATACGAAACGAATAAAGCGGCTATGTTCCTTATTACTTTGGTAAGGAATTTTTTCTCAGATATTATACCGGCACGGCTTGGGACATTAATCTACATTTTTTTGGCTCGCTCAAGGCTGGGAGTTTCGTGGGGGAGCGCTTCCGCAAGTTTCGCCTATAGCTTTATCTTCGACATATGTGCCCTCGGTGTTCTTATTGCAGTAGCCTCGCTGTCAGCTGCCGGCCTCTCCAGTCATCCGGAGATCCTGATTTTTGCCGGTCTGTTACTTGCAGTCTTAAGCGGCTGCTTCATTTTCTTGTTGCCCCCAACGTTATCTTTTAGTCATACCGTCCTCTCCAAATATCGTCTTGCACCATCATGGATGCTGATACGATTACAAAAGGCAGTCCAGGCTCTGTGCAAAGAGCTTCTGCTTATCCAGAAGAGCGGACTCCTGTTTCGCATATTGGTGCTGTCTTTCGGCGTGCGGATCTGCAAGTATCTCGCTCTGTATGTTTTATTGCTTGCACTAGTGGTTCCACTTGGTTATCTGCCTGCAGAATTTCCTCTTTCCCATGTGTTTTTTGGATTAGTGGCGGCAGAATTCGCAGCTAGCCTGCCGATTTCAGGAATAGCAGGATTTGGCGCTTACGAAGGAGCCTGGATCTTTGTCTTCCAGATTCTTGGTAAATCAGAAAAACTCTCGGCGCTTACCAGTATTTCTCACCATCTGCTAACCCAATTGTATGGTTACTCAATTGGTGCCTTGGCACTTATTTTCCTCCTTATATCCTGGCGATCAAAGAAGGACACCGCCTCAAATCGAATACAACAAAATTTGAAAGGACTGCAATTCTATAAATATTCTATTCTTCTACTTGTATTGCCACTGTTCTGCCTTTTGATTTTTCTGGAGACGAGCATAAACAATTCTGACAATGCAGCAGCCCTTGATCAAACGAAAAAGACCGTGCATAGTACTGTCTCTCAACCACCTGCGGGGAAATTGGTCTATCAACGATCTGATGGAATTTTTACAGTTAGAATCGGCGAAAAAAAAGAGATTAAGCTCAGCGATTCAGGTACAGCTCCTCGCTGGTCGATGGATGGTAAAAAGATCACATATGTGGATGGCAATAAAATTATGCTGATGAACGCCGATGGAAAAAACAAGCGCCAACTGGCCGGCACATCAGAAGGGAAAGCGGTGTGCTTTCATCCAAATGGGCAAAATGTACTCTATACCAATCGCGACAAGATTGAGATGGTTAATGTTACTACTGGCGAGATTAGTGTGTTAGCCAACGGAAACGAATTTTTTGAACTCGATATCTCACATAATGGCAAATTTCTTGCGGTTACAGAAAAAGGTCGTTTAGGGTATCGGGTGAGGGTAATAAATGTAGACAACGGAGACCGTAGGACAATATCGTCCGGTTGTTCGGCAAGCATATCCCCCAGCGGAAATCTCATTACCGTTAACGATTCAAGCCATAAAAAATTGTTTATTTTTGCACGGCAAACCGGAGAGATAGTTCATACCATAAATATGGTTGATAACCTCAAGTTTGACAATCAATTCTGGTCCAACAAGAAAAATTGGATTGCGAGCAAGTCAGAGGGTGAGTCTGAAAATATATATTTGCATCATGTACCCAGCTCAGCAGGTTTTCAGGCAACATTTTCCGGCCAATGCGACAGACC